>CAYFGZ010000040.1:0-29820 GCA_964342575.1 uncultured Nisaea sp.
ATGATTTGGGGTTCCAAACTGACTCGCCCAAAATCCTGTAAGGCCTTGACTCTGATCACGTCCAGTAAAAAAGGCTAATCGTTTGGGATCCGTTTTTCGAATATTGGAGAGCCAACTCGACGCAGTTTTCAGAGCCTCTTCCCATTCAATTTCCTTAAATTCCCCCGCACCTCTGTCTCCTACTCGTTTAAGTGGCTTTGTTAAACGGGCGGGCGAGTAATGCTGCATGATTCCAGCCGATCCCTTAGCACACAGTACACCTTGGTTCACGGGATGATTTCTATTGCCTTCGATATAACGAATTTTACCGTCTTTTAGGTGCACCTTTATTCCACAGCGGCATGCGCACATGTAGCAAGTAGTATATTTGATCTCATCAGAGATCTCAGGCGATGTATCCACAACATCTTGAATTGTCTCAAAAGGATTTACACTCATCAAAAGTCCGAACGTTTTCTAGTCACGAAATTCTCTCTCTATCTATCTAAATCTGACACGTCGTTTCAGGTAGAAAACTTCCTACAGGGAACTTCGGTGAAGCTCGGTGCGCGGAAAAAATCTAACTCCTATAGTTTTCCCGAGGGATCTCCAGCGTAATACTGAACATCCCAATTACTTTTCCTTTCCGGCCAGCATCCAAAATTAGTTTAGTAGTTATCTACATTGTTGAGATGCTATATCCCAGTATAATGTGATAGGTAGTTTTAGATAAGACCTTTTTGCATTAGTTTTTTAATTATATTTATTTTTCTTATTGCTAATCGGTCTTTTACAGGAGCAGGAGTTATTAACCACTATGCGTGAGTATCAGATAGCGGCTATCGGAGGTGATGGCATTGGCACTGAGGTTGTCGAGGAGGGAATCCGTGTTATTCAGGCGATTGCTAATCGCTATAACGCATTTAAAATTGAGGTGTCGACATTTCCCTGGGGTACAGATTATTATTTAAAATATGGGGAGATGATGGCGCCGGACGGCCTGGAAGTACTAAAAAAGTTCGACGCGATTTATTTTGGTTCTGCTGGAGACCCGAGAGTTCCAGATCATATTTCTCTTTGGGGATTACGGTTGGAAATCTGCCAATCTTTTGATCAGTACGCTAATGTAAGACCCTCCAGATTATTACCCGGCATTTCTAGCCCTCTACAGAATGTGACATCCAAGGACATTGATTGGATTATCGTTAGGGAGAATACGGAGGGAGAATACGCGGGAGCGGGAGGAAGAGTTCATAAAGGTCACCCAGAGGAAGTTGGAATGGATGTTTCTGTTTTCACACGAACGGGGGTAAAAAGAATACAGAAGTTTGCTCTTGATCTAGCAAGATCTCGGAAAGCAAAAAAATTAACCTTAGTCACCAAATCAAATGCTCAACGGCATGGAATGGTGTTATGGGATGATATTTTCGACGAAGTTAGTGCTGATTATACGGATGTTGAAATTGATAGGATGCTCGTAGATGCCATGACAACTAGAATGGTTCTGCACCCTGCATCTATTGATGTAGTTGTGGCCACAAATCTTCATGCAGATATACTAAGTGATCTTGCAGCGGCGCTGAGCGGAAGCATGGGAATTGCTCCGACAGCAAATCTCAATCCTGAAGAAAAGTTTCCGTCCATGTTTGAGCCAATACATGGATCTGCATTTGACATCATGGGAAAAGGTATAGCGAACCCCATCGGTGCTTTCTGGTCAGCGTCCATGATGCTGGATCAACTAGGAGAGCGACGAGCGGCAAAGCAGTTGATGACGGCAATTGAGAGATTTACTAGGGAGGGGAAATCATTTCCTTTTGATCTTGGGGGAGACGGAAAGACCAGGGACGTGACGGATCGGATAATAGAAATTATCGATGGTCAAAATCACTAAATTTAGCGGTCGTGGAATGAGACAATGCTAGCTTTCAAAAAAGTGCTGTTTTGTGGTATTTTCATGCAAGCGCATCTATTTGTGCGGCACTGAGGTTTCCAGGGACAATAGTAATTGGAATTCGGCAAGAATTGGTGCCTTTGCCTATGAGATGGCTAACGAGAGGTCCAGGACCATCATTGCTAGCACTTGCCGCTAGAACCAGAACTGAAATCGTTGGCTCTTCATTGATTAATTCTATGAGTTCTTGCCGGATAGGGCCCGCCCTAACATATATCGCCGGTATTTGACCCGATAATTCTACTACTTCTTGGGCTAATTCGTTAAGGCGGTCCTCCGCTGCTTCGCGCGCCTCTTGCTGCATTAGCTCACTGATACTCGCCCAATGATGATAATCTGAAGGTTCTATGTCTCTGAATAGAGCTACCCTTCCGCCGGTACTCTTTGCCCTCATACAAGCAAACCGCAGGGCCACGCGCATCTCTTCTGTGTCATCCACTACGACTAAGAAGATGCGATGATGATCATCCTCGGTATCGTATACCTTTTTAACAACATCTGTCATTATAATCCCCCGTTAGATCTTACGGAAAATTATTGCTGCAATCCATCCCGATGTCACAGCGATAAGAATCGCTAAGATACCATATAGTGCGCTTTGATTTTGAGCAAATTGAAAAATCTGAGCCCCAAAACCTATTTTTTTTACCGTAAGTTGCATAGACGTTGCTGTGACCGGTTGTCTATTCTTAAAAGACGATATCTTAACGGTATATATCCCTGTTGCCATATTATTAGGTAAGGGAAACTCAACTTTAAAGAGCCTCTGTTCCTTAACGTGGATCTTTAGGGGTTGAGTTAAAAATAATCCGGCGTCTTTTTTACCTCGGATGAGCGCATCTTTATAGTCACTTAGCCGCTGATTGGGCGGAAGCTCTTTTGGATTGCTCAGCGAAAATGGTAGGTGTTTTGCGTTTATATTTTGATCTCGAAACTCACTTTCCGGGGCGATTTCAGACATTGTCCTGGTAGCAGCCAACGCATAGTATGATGGGACATTTTGGAAATTTACGTTTTCTGTATTAACCCATATGCCACTTATTCGAGCTTTTCGTCTTACCAGCACGCTTTCTAAGGGGCCCAAGAGTTCTATTACGAGATCCTCTGCACCACCAATAGCTCCAAAAATCATTATATTTGTACCAACGAATGAAGTGTTAACTGTAACTGTACTTTTGGATATATCAACAACTGGAGGTTGGGCTACAGCATCGGCTGGTTCCGCCAACGAAATCCCAATTGAAGATATTAGAAATAAAATGGAAAATATTTTCATGATTCCTGCGTCAACGAATTAGCGGTGATGTGATGGAATACAAATCATCTGGCGTTGCCGTTAGGTCAAAAATCATTTTCAGGCATACTCCCAACACCATTATGGCTAGTAAGGCACGCAATTGTTCACCTTGCATGCGAACGCTGTACTTACTTCCAAATTGAGCGCCGACGACGGCTCCAGCCAGAAGGAGAACGGCTAGAAGGATATCGACTGTTTGAACGGTGAGCGCCTGTAAAAACGTGACATTGGCAGTTACAAATATTATCTGAAACAGGGAAGTGCCTATTGCTAGGGAAGTAGGCATACCTAGCAAGTATATCATGGCTGGAACCATTATAAAACCGCCACCAACGCCCATTATCGCGGATAACAATCCAATAAATGCTCCTATCAGAAATGGCAGTATCCCACTTATATATAGTTTTGATTTTCGAAATCGAATTTTAAGTGGCAGGCCGTGCAGCCAATTATGTTGGTGCAACTTACCACGACGTGCAGTTGCCGAACGAGATCTGATTATCGTGCGAGAACTTTCCCAGAGCATCAAAAGTCCGATTGCACTTAGAAAAACGACGTAGCAAAGTTTGATTACCAGATCGAGCTGTCCCACAATTTGCAGGTATTTGAATAATAGAACCCCCAGCGAAGAACCGACGAAACCACCTATTAAAAGTACGGCCCCCATTGTGAAATCGACGTTGCCGCGTCGCCAATGAGCTAGAACGCCAGATACTGAGCTTGCGACAATTTGGTTAGCTTCCGTGCCAACAGCGATGGGAGGCGGTACCCCAATAAAAATTAGAAGTGGGGTCATCAGAAAACCCCCGCCAACTCCAAATAGCCCGGATAAAAATCCTACAGCTCCTCCCATCCCTAGGATTAGGAAGATATTGACTGAAATCTCCGCTATAGGAAGATAGATGTGCATAATCCATTTTCCAGTTTGTAAACTTAAAAGTGGTTGTTTCAGGCTTTAGCAAGCCCATAAAAAAGAATATTTATTCTTAATAAAACCTTTGACTCGAAACTTCTACTAATTGATTTGTAAATTAAGAAATTAATGCGTTTCTTTATAAATCTGACCTCCATATGCTTCCCACGCCAAAATACCGCCTTCAAGTCGATAAATGACTTCCCTAAAACCGCTTGATAACAGAAGCTTGGCCGCTAACTCACACCTGACACCACTTTTGCAGTGTAATACTATTCGTTTTCCATGTGATTTCTTAATTGTAGACGTGTTAAAGCTCGAGAGTGGCAAACTAATTGCTTGTGGGATCCTTGCTACTTTGAATTCATACTCTTCTCTAACATCGAAAAGATTAACTTCCTCTAGGGCCAACCATTTGTATAGAGTTTCCGCATCTATCAATTCTACTTTATTATCCTCTAGCACTGTTTCCTAACGCCATCCTTTCCATTTTACTTGAAGCATTTTTTCAATACACTTTTCTACTTTACATGTGATTATACTTATTAATGCTATTAAATATTGAGGTTAAATATAAATAGGCTTTTCAGAAATTGCCTTTTTTGGACAGATATAGCAATGCGAATTTTATTTATTACTTCTAGCCGAGTCGGTGATGCTATCCTCACGACGGGCCTTCTTAAGTATCTTGTGGATAGGTATAGTGATGCGAAGTTTACGATTGCCTGCGGCCCGGTAGCACAAGGACTATTTGACCATGTTCCCAGACTTGAAAAAGTAATTGTCCTTCGAAAAGGTTTTGCTATGGCTCACTGGCGACATTTATTAAAGTCAACAATGATCCGATCTTGGCATACAGTAGTAGACATGAGGAGTTCGGCAACATCCTGGTTCTTGCCAACGTTATATCGCCGTATTTATACGAGAAAAGATAAGAATGCGCACCGAGTTGATGATATGCGACATACTCTGAGTTTGGATACCGCCCCCAATCCGCATATTTGGCTGGATTCCACGAATAGGACTTTTGCTGATAGCCTTCTGATTGATAAGGGACAACGCCCGCTATTGGTGGTCGGACCGACAGCAAACTGGGCAGCTAAAATATGGCCTGCTGCATATTTCTCCGAATTAATTTCACGGCTAACAGCCGAAGACGGATGTCTGGCAGGTGGTAGCGTCGTGGTTGTAGGGGGGCCGGGTGAGGAAACAATAGCTGCGCCCATTTTAAATATGATACCAGCTGAACGACGAATTGATTTAGTTGGGCCGATACCATTTCTGGACGTTGCGGCAGTTTTAGAGCGTGCTTCGCTTTACGTGGGAAATGATAGTGGGCTTATGCATTTATCGGCGGCAGTTGGGGCCCCGACATTAGGCCTTTTTGGTCCTACTCGCGAATACAATTATAGGCCTTGGGGCGCATTGTGTGGGTTTGTACGCACTGATGAGACCCATGCTGAACTATCGACCCATCCGGATTTTCGGCCAGACCCAACCAATAGCTTGATGCTTGGTTTATCAGTAGAAAAAGTCATCTCAGCCAGTACGGAACTATTGGAACTTAGCAAACGACTGGACTGATTCGAAAACCAGGTTAGCCACCATCTGGCTTGGTTCGTCGTCTAGGTCGTGTTTTTGCTCCTCTGGCTGGATTTGTCTGATGAGTGGATCTTGACTCTGGGGTGCTGAGCCGCAAAAGATTCCAATGCACGGAGTGCCGACGGATGCAGCTATATTGAGTATGCCTGTATCGTTACCTATGCAGATATTGCATGAGCCGGCAATAGCTGCTGCCCTTAGGATCGGAAGGTCTATGGCTTGCTTGAGCCAAGATGCTTGGTCAAAGTGTTCGCTTATACTGTTGGCCATATCGGCATCTGTCTTCCCTCCTATTAGAATCACGATGGGGTCAAGCTTGTCGCGAAGTTTCTCCAACAAGTTTATATAATTTTTTTGTCCCCATTGTTTCGTCGGTTCACTAGATCCAATGGCAAGAGCTACAGAAAATTTTCTACTAGAGCCGAGGAAACTAGCAGCCGATTGCAGGGTCGAGGTTGCTATTGATAAGGTTGGCTTTTTATCTCTTATTGGAACGTTATTCAAATCGAGAAGTCGGGTAGCCTTGGCTATAGCACTAAGAGATTTTTCGTCCCGAGATAAAGTATAGGGTGAGGTGAGGAAGGCGTCTTGCCATCTAATTCCGTAGCCGACGCGAGTAGGAATTCCAGCCCACCACGTTGCGATACTATATCGTGCGGATCCATGCAATATCCAAGCTTGATCAAAACCAAAGGGTGCTAGATAATTGCCTAGTCGGAAGGAGCCAAATAAGCCAAAATATCCTCTTTTTTCTGGCGATAGATATAATACTTCTCTTACAAAGTTAGTCTCGGACAGAAGTTGTTTGGCGAGAGAGCGTTCTTTGGTCAGTAGTGTAATTTGATTGGTTTGAGAAGTGGCGGCCAACGCCTTCATATGAGGAATGTGCCAGATAGTGTCACCGATTCCGGGGAGGGGTTGTATAACCAGCAGATTTTTGCTTGAATTTTTGGGGTCAACCAAAATGGTAAATTCCTTCATAGATGTTACCATAAGATTTTATGACATTTACTTGCTATGCACCAGCTGATAGGCAACAATTTTATCTCTGCGGATAACTACTTTTTTTGGGATTTATATAAGATATGAGTAAGCTATTACAGGTGATTGCCGGAGCTGCTAATGGTGGCGCGGAATTGTTTTTCAGTCGACTCGCAATAGCATTAGAAGAATCGGGCCAAAATCAAAAGGTTGTTATTAGAAAAAATAGGGAATGGAGCAGGTATTTGCGGGATGGGCAAGTTGATACAGAAGAGATGGCTTTTGGAGGAACTCTAGATTTTCTAACTGCCCTTCGCTTGAAACGACTTGTGGAATCATACCGTCCCGATATAGTTTTTACTTGGATGAACCGTGCTACGCGTAAAATGTTCCCTGGTTCATTTATCCACGTAGCTCGCCTAGGGGGATATTATAAATTAAAGAACTATAAGAATTGCGATCACCTCATAGGAAACACACAAAAAATAGTCGATTATATTATTCACGAAGGTTGGTCTCCTGAACGTGCGCATTATATCCCAAATTTTGCTAGTGAAAGAATAGGTGAGCCTGTTCAAAAATCAAGTTTTCATACTCCTCAAGATGCCCCCCTAATCTTGGCACTGGGGCGACTGCATGAAAACAAAGGGTTTGATGTTTTGTTACAGGCACTAAGCCATATTCCAGAAGGTTTTTTATGGCTTGCTGGAACTGGAAAGCAAAGGGAGATGCTGGAAGCTTTAGCATCTGATCTTGGGGTTTCTGATAGGGTTCGTTTTTTAGGCTGGCATTCAGATACGTGCGATTTGTTGGCGACTTGCGATATTTTTGTGTGCCCATCAAGACATGAGCCACTTGGCAATGTAATTCTGGAGGCTTGGGTGCAGAAAAAACCTGTAGTGGCGACATGCTGCGATGGACCAAAACAAATTGTTGGGGATGGGGAGAATGGACTCCTGTGCGAGATAGATCAACCGGAGAGCTTAGCAGCCGCTATAACGACTGTGTTATCGGATGCCAACCTGGCTAGTAGTATAGCGCTGGCTGGACACAGAACTTACGAGTCAAATTACACAAAGAAAATTGTAGTAAGGCAATATAAAGAATTCTTTGAAAGCCTATTAAAGTAATGATTCGTAATCTATGGAACGTCGCCCTATACTAGAAGTAGAAAAAAATCTCGACCATTTTTGACCGCAGCTTGAAAGCGCAATGGAGTGTTTTATGTCGATATCAGACGTTAACGTGCCCAACGACCTAGATTCTCTTTGGATGCCTTTTACTGACAACCGAAGTTTTAAAAAGCAACCCCGTTTATTTAGCGAAGCCGAAGGGATGTTTTATATTACGCCTGAAGGGAGGAAGGTTTTGGATGGTACCTCGGGGTTATGGTGCGTCAATGCGGGTCATAGGCGTAGACCAATTATAGAAGCGGTTCGTAGACAAGTCGAAAAACTGGATTACGCGCCCGGGTTTCAGGTTGGGCATCCTCTATCGTTTGAATTTGCTTCTAGGCTTACAGGCATGGTCGAGGAATATAGTCATGTTATGTTTACAAACTCGGGATCTGAGTCTGTGGATACTGCATTAAAAATCGCTCTTGCCTATCAGCGAAATATCGGAGAAGGGAGCCGGACCCGCTTTGTTGGTCGCGAACGTGGATATCACGGCGTAGGTTTTGGGGGCATTTCAGTGGGAGGAATATCGCCAAATCGCAAAATGTTTGGGAACATGCTAAATGGTATAGACCATCTGCGGCATACCCACAATTTGGACAAAAATGCATTCGTTAGAGGACAACCGGATTGGGGAGAGCATTTGGCCGATGATTTAGAATCTATCGTCGCCCTTCACGATGCAACGACGATTGCCGCTGTGATTGTGGAGCCGGTCGCAGGGTCTACTGGTGTGCTAGTACCTCCGAGAGGATATTTGGAACGTCTGCGGGAGATATGTTCTAAATATGGAATATTACTTATATTCGATGAAGTCATAACGGGTTTTGGACGGCTAGGTGATAGTTTTGCCAACCAGTACTTCGACGTGAAACCAGATATCTTCACCACGGCTAAGGGAATAACAAACGCAACCGTTCCCATGGGCGCTGTTTTTGTCCGCGATGGAATTTATAATTCATTTATGGAATCTGCTCCAGAGAATGCGATTGAATTTTTCCACGGTTATACTTATTCCGGGCACCCACTCGCTTGTGCGGCCGGAATTGCTACATTGGAAGTGTATAGGGATGAGGATTTATTTGCTCGCGCTGCGCAGTTGGCTCCGTATTTCGAGTCGGCTATTCATTCCCTGTGTGACTGTAAAAATGTAATTGACGTTCGAAATTTAGGTATGATGGGCGCAATTGAATTGGAGCCAATTCCGGATAAACCTACCTCTCGAGCAATGGCTGCATTTCAAAAGGCTTTTGATGCAGGATTGTTGGTGAGGACGACAGGTGATACGATAGCTTTATCCCCGCCCTTGATAGTTGAAAGAGAGCAGATTGATTTTATATCGGATACTATCCGCGGCGTTTTAAAAACTGTGCATTAGTTGGTGCTTTTGATATTGCCAGAATGAATTATAAAGGTGGGACTACGAATAAAGGAATGCAAATGCGAGCTTTCGCGGTACTGATGTTTGGAATTTTTTGTCTGCCTGGTTGCGCTGATACAATACGTGCTAATATCGACCGGTTGCTTGTTGAAGACAAAGAGCCAAAGCAGTTAGCAACAGAAACACTCTACTGCTATCGTACTATTGGGAAGGTTAATTGCTATGCGCAGCCTCTACCAGGTCAGGAGGCGAATCGCTTGGTTGGTCATGAAGGGATCTCGCCGAGGTCTACTGCCGCTACAGGGCCTTTAAGGCCCTGATGATCAAAAGTAGAATCTCTTCTGATTAGTTTTTACCAAGACAACGCTGGGATAAATGTGGCTTTGGAAAATATAAAACTAATATCTAGAGAGAAACCACTATATCTTCCGTTCGCCTCGAGTAAGTATAGAATGTCAATGGGATTAAACGCGTTGAGGATAGAAAAGTGGATCGAACCCGATGAATATTTTCATGACGAGTTGCAGGAAAAAGAAAAGTTATTAGAGAACAGATACCAAGAAATTTTTAGCAGTAATACCGGGAGTTTTGCGCCACAGAGAGAAGTGTTAGCATTACTCCTAGGTCATATGACTACTCATTATTCAGGCCTCTTGAATGTAACCGAGGATGAAGTAGGGGTTGACGGCTCGAAGCGATGTTATTCGCGGCGGGATTTTGAAAATAGTGCACTAGATCTATGTGGGAGACTTGTCCAGGAAGACTTTTGTCTAATGGCTCCAGGAAAAAATGGATATACGCTGGAAGCTGCCTCGCTCTGTTTCCCTTCTCGCTGGAGATTGCTTGATAAGATGGGATTACCGATGCGATCAATTCATAACCCGGTCCCTGAATTTTCTGATAAGTTAGCAGCTCCTGTTGATAGATTTTTTGATTATTTGACTGTCGCTAGACCAGTTTGGCGTGTCAACTGGTCAGTTACAACAGATCCTAATTTATATCAGCCTATTCGAAGGCAAAATCCAGAACGGGACGTTTTGATCAATGAGAGCAATGCAGGAGATCGCATTTTTATAAGGTGCGAGCGTCAAACTCTCAGGCGCTTGAGTGAAAGTGGGTGGATACTTTTCACCATAAAGACATATTTAGATAAGGTTTCGACACTAACGGAATATCCCCAGATGGCACTAAACTTCGCGTCTCTACTGCGCGACTTACCGGAACCAGTGTTAATCTACAAGAATATATTGCCGTTCAAAGAACCCCTGCTAGAGTATTTAGATAAAATCGGGCTGTGCACCACCTCTGACGTCGGCCATAACTAGGTCTCCTCCTGCTCTAACGCCAGTCTAAGCTCTGTTTTTAGAATTTTCCCGTAGTTATTTTTTGGCAAAGAATCGACGAAGCGATAATCTTTAGGTTTTTTAAAGCGTGCGATATTTTCAAGACAGAGTCGATCTAGTTCTTCGGCGGAAATTTGTTTAGACGGGTAAGGTGCAACGAAGGCTGTAGCTGTTTCTCCCCAGTCTTCATGGAAGCGCCCAACAACGGCGCATTCATATACGGATGGATGTTTTAGTAGTATTTCTTCGATTTCTCTAGGGTATATATTAGTGCCGCCAGAAATTATCATATCTTTTGATCTGTCCTTCAATGTCAAGAAGCCGTTTACGTCCAGTGTTCCTACATCTCCTGTCCAAAGCCAACCATCTCTAATGGCATCTTTCGTCGCCTCCGGGTTATTCCAATAGCCGGCCATTACTACGTCTCCACGTACTACAATTTCCCCTACTTCTTCTGGTTCAACTGATGAACCATTTTCATCCACGACTCGAACTTCTACATCCGTTCGGGAGATACCTACCGAAGCTAATCTTTGATGATGTTTTGGATGTTGAAAGTCGTTGATAATTCTTTTTGGTAATACTGTAATCGTCATTGGGGACTCGCCTTGGCCATAAATTTGCACCAATTTAGGTCCTAATATCTCAAGTGCTTTCAACGTATCGTTAAGATACATTGGCGCGCCGCCATATACGATTGTTTTAAGATTCTTTGTGTTAGCTTGATCTATATTTGGAGCATTGATTAGCCGTGTTACCATCGTTGGTGCAAAGAAAAATGTACAAGCGGGCCAATAATTAATTAATTCGAGGGTTTCGGCTACGTCGAAACCACCGCTTGAAGGGATCACGTTATTTGCAGCACGAGCGATGTGAGGCAACACATACAGACCCGACCCGTGGCTCATTGGAGCCGCGTGAATTATGCTGTCACCTGGTTCGATCGAATCTACGTCAGCCAAATAATTCATCGTCATGGAATGCATATTTCGGTGGGTTAGCATTGCCCCTTTAGGTCGTCCGGTAGTACCTGATGTATAAAATAACCACGCTAAATCAGTTGGAGAGACTTCAGACATTGGATTAGTTGAACCTTCTAAAAGTGACTCATAAGCTGAAGCACCTACTTCAATTAGATGGGTCAGATTAGATGATTCTATTTTTGCATCGGTGACTGCCCCTGAAAGGTCTTTTGTGAAAAAGCATGCTTTGGCACCGCTATCAGCTAGAATAAAACCAAACTCTCTCGGATGCAGCTTTGCATTAATTGGAACAACGCACAATCCAGCATGCCAGCAAGCAAAAATTATCTCAATTGTTTCTGCACTGTTTTTCATTATCAAGGCAACGCGATCGCCATGATTCAATTTTAATGAATGCTTAAGTTCGCTACCTAGTGCAGTAACGCGATTAGCCAGCTGCGCATAAGTTAGCAATTTTGAGCATCCTACTGAGACAGCTGACTTATTGGGGTATGTCAGGGCTGTACGAGATAGCATTCCAGATAAATTCATCTATTATATTCCAATTTTAATGTTGTATTGGAGATCAATCCTCTACAGAAATAATCTGATTTTATTGCAATAATTAGACAATATTTTTCCGGTTAGGCTATCATTCATTAAATTAGAAGACAACGTTGCTCAGATTGAATAAAGGGAAGATAGTAATATGATAATCAAAGATGTACGATCATATCATCTTAAAGCGCCATGGGTTGAGCCACCAAAATTCGGGCCGGTCGTTCCTGAAACAAGGGAAATACTTGTACTGGAAGTAGAAACAAATTCTGGGATAGTCGGGGTTGGTTATCTAATTTTACTTGGCGGAGGCGTACCAACTATTCAGGCATGCTTGAAGGAGCTCGTCATACCGGAAATATTGGGAAGAGATGCGTCGGAAACAGAAGGAATATGGCAACACCTTTGGAAGAAGAATTACTGGATTGGGAGAATGGGGGTTACTGTCATGGCGCAGTCGGTAGTTGACGTGGCTCTCTGGGACGCGGTGGGCAAAAACACCGGGATGCCGCTTCATAGATTATGGGGGCACTGTAACGATTTTATACCGGCTTATGGAAGTGGTTGTTGGCGTGGTTATGGACCAGAGGGAATGGTAGACCGAGCTGAGCGTTATGTTGAGAATGGCTTTAAGGCAATTAAAATGCAAAGTGGAATTGTTTATGACCGTCATCAGGACATTCAAAATTTAGCTAGAATGAGAGACAAGTTGGGGCCACATATTGATATAATGACTGATGTTAACATGGCTTGGACTCCGGATGAGGCTATTATCATTGGTCGGAAATTTCAAGAATACGACTTATATTGGTTGGAAGAGCCGGTGCCCTGCGAAGATTTTTCTGGATATTTTAGAATTGCTGAAGCTTTAGACGTACGGATTGTTGGGGGAGAAACCCACTTCACAAGGTTTGATATGCGCCCATTTTTTGAAAATAGAAAATTACCCATTCTGCAACCAGATGTCATGCGGGGAGGGTATACGGAATTGCGAAAAATAGCATCTGTTGCTGATACCTGGGGTATGACTATAGCACCACATCTGTTTCCCGAATTAATGGTGCAGCTCATGGCATCTATCCCTAATGGCCATATTTTGGAATATGTAAATTGGATGGATGATGCGTGGGTGGATCCGATCTTACCTCGTGATGGTATTTTTTCCGCTCCAGAACGTCCTGGCCATGGATTAGAATTCAAATCAGAGTTCTTAACAGAGTACCAGGTGGGATAGTTTATTCGGCGGCCTGTAAGTCTAGATTTAGTCCCATTAATGCTTCGCGGATTGCGGTTTTTTGGGCTTCATTGGCCTCTGGCATAGGCGCTCTCGAACGTCCAGCTGGGCATCCCTGCAGAAGCTGTGCATACTTGGTACAGGCAGGCAGGTTGTCTCCGAACATAGCATTCCATAGACGTAATAGCCGCTGGTGCAAGTTTATAGCTTGGGAATGATCGCCTGCTTGTACTGCATCCCATAGTTGTACGCTGGCATGAGGAGCTGCTGTCAATATAGCGGCAATTGAACCTCTGCAGCCAAGCGTATATGCGGGATACATTAGGGCATCCACAGCGCTAAAAATGTGATCTTCAGGCCTTGCATCCATAACGAGATCAGCCATCAGTTTCAAGTCGCCAGCACTTTGCTTTACTCCGATAACGCCGGGGACTTCTTCCATGATTCGAAGTAGTAACGCTGGAGATAGGTATGTCCATGGCACAACGTTGTATATTATTATCGGCATTTCTGTCTCACCAGCCATCACTCGAAAGTGCTCGACCATCGCGTTATCGTCTGGTCGAAATAGATAATGGACAGGGGTAACTTGGAGAGCTGCGGCACCCATTTTGGCAACCGCTTTCCCCCGCTTTATTGCATCTCTTGTGCTATCGGTAATTATCCCAGCTATAACGGGTATACGGCCAGATGCTGCTTCAATTGCTGTCTCAACAAGTTTTTTGTATTCGCTGAGTTCGAGTGTATGCCCTTCGCCGGTACTACCGCCAACAGCGGTCCCGTGAGCTCCCGCGCTGATTAGCCACTCTATTTGCTGGCGAACAAGAGAGTGGTCTATTTCATCATCAGGACCAAATGGCGTAGTGGCCGGGGGAATCACGCCTTTTAATTCAACCATATCTCTATTCCGTTCATCAGATCATGTTATCGCGCAATATCAGATGCGTTTTCTTAAAAAAATTGAATATCTCCAACAGAAATATGGTAAAACCAGGTCTATTTGTCAATAATGGGTTAGGCTCAACTCTCATGTACTAGTCCACATTCTTAGAAGGTTGAGTCTACCTTTTTCAAGTTTCATAATGACTTCGATGTCACCTTTGTCCCGAACCAATATCTCGGCCGCTTCCCCTAAATCAACTAATACTTCCCGTCTTTGAGGATCTGGAACCATGCTTTCTATCCAAGTGACGGCGGCTAACCTGCGACCTTTCGTAATTTTGTTTACGTGATGCACATAATGCGTGGGATAAAGTACTGCATCACCAGGAGGCAATTTATACTCTTTTTCACCAAAAGGTGTTTCGAGCACTAATTCTCCACCTTTGTATGCATCTGGATCATTTAAAAAAATTGTGATCGATAGGTCCGTTCGCATGCCTGGGTAAGGTCCCATCATCGCAGCATCAACATGTTTTCGATATTCCTGGTCCTTGGTATATGAATTGAAAATAGGAGAGAGAATACGCCGAGGAATTGCCCTTGCATTAAGCTTATCATTTTTACGTATTGCCCCAAGAACCAGCTCTGAAAGCTCTCGGTATTGAGGACTGCTAGGAGGCACCTGGGTGTTATTTTTTAATTCTGCGCCGAGTACGCCACCACTCATTTTTCCGTCGGAGAATTGTGCAGAAAATAGACCGCTACTTATCGTGCGCAGTTCGTCTTTTGATAATAAATTATGAATTACATCGGTCATGTGGACCTCTCTAACAGCCGTATTTTATTCTAGTATACTAGGCTACTGGAAATAACGATAGGTTTGGCATCGGTATAGTAAGAAACTCTATAACTAATGAATGAAAAAATGTTTTTGGGGGCTCTCTTAAAATTAGGCACAGGTCTTGCATTGCTGGGAACAGCAGATTTTTATCAGATGGAGTTCTGAAATGTCACTAAAAGCAGCTCTTAAAGCGGGTCTGGTAGCATCAGATGCCAAAGATGGTTCGCCGAGCGGGGAAACCAGGAAGAACCTGGTTTCGCATAAAAAGCCAGATAAAGAGGTTCCGAAACTTAGGTCTATGAGTTTGAAAAGCACGGATAAACCGGCCATGTCCTTGGCTGTGGACCTGTCAGATTCATTGCCTAAGCCAAAGCTTTCAGTCAAATCTGCGTTCAAAGCGGCTAATATTAACGAGGTCCATAGAAAGGAACTCCCTTCCAAAGAGATTCAGGAAAGCCCGCTACTTGTTCCTAGTTCTAAGGCAGCAGAAGATGGCGGCGCTAAAGGGCGCGTGAACCCTCGGCAATACGTACGGGAATTAGATAGGTTTCTTAATAAGCAGAACGGGGATTTGACAAAAGGCGTTGTTTTGGACGTATCTTCCGTTGAAATAGAGCAAGTTGTAAAATTATCGGCTAGGGTGCGGGGGAGATATATAGCAAAACTTCTCGATGTTGGAACCGTTGGGCGAGGGTCTCTTAAGGAATCGGAGCTATCGGAACTGCGCCGATCGCGACAATCTTTTGAAGAGCTTTCTGCTGGGATAGATCTCTTAAAAAATGCAATAGCAAATGGTGATATATTAATCACAGGTTGAGCTGTATCGCATAAAAACAAAGCGCCTAGTCTAATTATATGGTTTTAATTAGCGTTACTTATTTTTACACAGCTATGTTAGCTTGTGTATGGTATGTAAATGTAGATAAAGGTGGCGTAAATGTTAATAGATCGAACGGTTGTCAGGGCTTTTAAGGAACTGGGTGCCGTCGTGGTCAGAAACGCTATACCAAATCTTTGGATCGAGAAATTACAAAGAGGGTTGGAGCGCAACATAGCTACACCGGGCCCATTTACCAGGTGTTACACAAAGGACGGTGAGAGCGGCAGTTTTATTGGCGACTATTGTAATTGGGCTCGTATACAAGAATATAAATCGTTCTTTTTCGATTCGCCTGCAGCTGCGCTGGCTGCCGATTTAATGCAATCATCTAAGGTTAATTTATTTCATGAGCATGTCTTGGTGAAAGAGCCCAATACAGAAAATAAAACGCCTTGGCATCATGATCAACCATACTATTGCGTTAACGGAAACGATACATGCTCCCTATGGATTCCTTTGGATCCAATTAGTGAGGAGGCCTGTGTACAATTCATAGCAGGTTCTCATTTATGGGGGCGCTGGTTTACTCCAACAAAGTTCATTGGAAGCCAATTTGAAAATAAGGATGACGGTTTCGAGGAAATGCCAGATATCGACTCAAATATACAAAATTATGATATCTTATCGTGGGAGTTAAACCCTGGTGATTGTATAGCTTTTAACTTTCTTACTGTTCATGGAGCACCGGGTAACACCTCAAAAACAATACGAAGGCGGGCATTTGCGGCTAGGTTTACAGGGGATGACGTAACTTATGTTAAGAGAAAGGGAGAAATGTCTCCTCCATTTCCTCAACTTGAATTGCGTGAGGGCGAACCAATAGATTGTCCTACTTTTCCTGTTTTGCTCCGGCGATAAAAATAAAAACTACTGGGAATTTCGCCAAGTTGAACCGCGATAACTCGGGTGTAGTAGATCCAAAAATATGAATCTCGCACTTTATCACTGGGCAAGGCTGCTCCAATCACCATTGTTACTAAATATACCGATTCTTTAATTCATGAAGATCCAAACTTACATCATCAAAGCGACGGCCCGTATTAGGCAACCTGGCTTGCTAAGAATAATGACAATAATGTGTTTTTTCCTAATGTTGGTTCAAGTAAACCGAGTTGGTGGGGGGATTTTGGCGCCTGCACTCGCCAAAACGCATTTCCTTTCACCGGGTACGGTTGGTATCGTAATTGGCATAATGTTTTTTGCGTCTGCCGCCGTACAACTGCCCGTTGGTTTGATGTTGGATCGGTTTGGCGCGCGTCGCATGTTGGTTGGGCTCAGTGCTATTGCTATTCTGGGCATGCTATTATTTGGAATGGCTCAGGGCCCAGCGGGTCTAGTTATCGGGCGCATTTTAATCGGAATTGGACACGGTGCATCCATCACAGGCATCTATTTGTTGGCGTTGGCATGGGCTTCTCCTGAGCGCGTAGCCACAGTAGCGGCCACGACTATTGGCATTGGTGGAGCCTTAGGTGGAATAGTTGGGACGGCACCACTTGCTTTATCCATAGAAGCCTTCGGCCTAAATATAACTTTTATTATACTCGCAGCATTATCAGCAGTGGTAAGCGTAATAATTTGGTGGTTGGTAGATGACAGGCCTGTGCCCCAGGCAGTATCCCAGAATAACGAAAGTATAGTAGCTATCGTATATGGTTTTTGGGAGGTGTTGAAAGATCGGAATTTGCGGCCTATCTTTGCAATGGCACTATGCTTTTCAGTACCTTTTGCAGCCATCGGTGGTTTATGGGCAGGCCCATTTTTAAGAGATATTCATGTGCTGAGCCCGGCTACGGCCGGCAGTGTTATCTTAGTTATGGCTTTTTGCGTCAATATCGGGACATTTATTTATGGTCCCCTAGACCGAATCTTTAATACTCGCAAATGGGTGGTTGTAGCGGGAGTAATGATTATGATTATCAGCTTGTTGAGTTTGTCGGTTTGGCCCAATGGCCCTCTCTTGCTCGTAGCAAGCATCCTGGGAATTTTTTCTCTGGCTTCTCCGATTTTTGTTACCCTAGCCAGTCATTGCAGAAGTTATGTTCATGAAAGTAGAGCAGGTCGGGTTTTAGCGATTATTAATTTTTTGGGTGTGGGGTTTATCTTTGTAATGCAAGGAATTACTGGTTGGTTGTTCGAAGTGATGATGGCGTCTGGTTTTTCGTTACTCTTCGGCTATAGATTAATTTTTTTGCTTGTCGCGGCAGTACTGACACTTTGTTGCATAGCCTATCTTTTTAGCCGCGATATTGTGCCCAATATCGACAGCACAGAAGATTAGTTGCGTTTGCGAGACTCGGAAATTAATTTTTCCAACTTAGGGAGAGTTAAGGCCCCTGGCGAGATCTTGTCATCAATTATTAACGCTGGAGTTCCCCGTATTAATAGCTGTTGTCCCAGTTCGCGATTTTTTCTAAGTTTGTCTAAAACCTCCGAGCTCTCCATATCCTTTGCTAGTCTATTGACGTCTAACCCGACTTCCTTGGCTACTTGAAATATAGCTGCTTCCGAAATTCTACCCTTAAGCAGCATCAACGATGTGTGAAAGATTTTAAATTTATTTTGATATTGGGCTGCTAGCGAAGCTTGAGCCGCTGTCATCGAAACTGGACCTAATATGGGATATTCCTTTAAAATAACTTTAACATCATCGTTTCTATTAATGGCTTCTAGGAGAACGCGCAGCATATTTTTGCAGTAACCACACTGATAATCAAAAAATTCAACTACAGTTACACTCCCTTCTGGATTTCCCAATATCGGATCTTCGGGGCTGTCCTCTATGGTCTTCTTGTGCAGCCGAACTTGCCTTCGTTGCTGTTCCTCCTGTGCGATTTCTTCGCGAGTTTGTATTGTTTCAAGCGCTTCCAAAATGATTTCGGGGTTTTCTCGTATATACTGCCGAATAAGCTGAAATAATTGAGCTTGTTGTGGACGTGAGAAAAGATTCTTGTTTTCGGCTAGTATAATTGTGGGAGAGCTATAAGACACTCCGAATATTAAAAGGAAAACTGCCAACACGAGCCATCGTGGATAACTGACTGTTTTGATAGTTACGATTCTCAACATATTTCCAAACATACAAGAACGTACTACTCTTAAAAACTGTTTTCAACGAGTAACGCTAAGCCTCTTCGAAAAATGAATTATATCCAATGCCCGTTGGTATGCAGAAGATCCTTTTTTCATATTATTTTTGGCCATTGTGGCGTTTTTTCGGGCTAGGTTAGCGTTATTTTTTAAGAGTGCTTCTTCGGCGAGAGAGAGCTTTGCTAGCGCTTTATGGCCTAATCTACCTTGAGCTATTGCCAATTGATGCCATGAAAATGCTGAATTAGGCATTGAACGGACTGTTAGCTTAAGATGCTGGTGGGCTGAGTAATTGGCCTCAGGAGTATTGATTGCTAATTCGGTCCTGGCCAATTGCATTCTTATCAGAGAATCATTTTCTGAGAACACTAGGGCAGCCTGGTATGCCTCACGCGCTTTCTGCTTTTGATTTGTCTCTAGCAGAAGTTGCCCTTTTAGTTCCCAGAAATAAGCGTCCCTGGGTTGCTCATCTATTAAATTTTCTAAGACGGCAAGCGATTTAGCGATATTAGCTTCTTTATATAGGCCAATTGCTCTGGCATATCTGGCGGCTATACTTTTGTTGCTAGTGGGATAAAGTCGAAAAGTTTCCTTGGGCGCAAGGATGAAACCTCGCAATTTGGCAATCATTCTCGAATGCTTTATTCTTTGCTTCCTTGGGAGAGTATCCCTAACATTTGTAGATAGAGCTAACTGGTTTTTAACCAACTCAATTCTATCGATAGTGTGGGGGTGTGTTCTTACGTACGGAGAACGCCTTTCCAGGGATAACAATTCCTGAACTTCAAGTGTTTGGAGAAATTCTAGTAAGCCCTTAGGAGATATATTGGCTGAAGCAAGATAACGTAAAGCGGCTTGATCGGCGGCGGCTTCTTGGCTTCTACTATGTCTGTATAACGATGCCAGGCCTGCTTTTTGTGTCCCGTGTATTATCGCGTTTCCTGCGTCACCCCGCCCTGTGGTGGCGGCTGTGATAGTACCCAGCACCATCCCCAAAATCGCCACATTTGAAGTGTTCTGAACAGTGCGAGATCGATGGATCAAATGGCCAGCGGCTATATGTCCGATTTCATGTGCTAAAACTCCCAGCAGTTGAGAAGGGCTATTCGTCCTTCTCAATAGACCAGTATGTAAAAATAATTTACCACCTTTTGTAACGAATGCACTTATTGAGTCATCGTGTATAATGTAAGTCTTAATAGCGTCTTCGTGCAGGCCCGCAGCCGCTAGAATTGGTTTAGTCAGGTCGCGAATATAGGATTTGATCTCCGAATCGATTATAAAGCGTTTATTTTTACAATCTGCGGGAGACTGAACGCATAGAAAAATGAGGATGACTATACAAACTGAAGAAAAAGAAATCCAAAAATTGAATTCATATCCGCGATCTGATTTCATATGTACACTATTACAACTATATAGCAGGTTCATCAATCAGAGTGTTTCTTTGGCTTGCGGGCTGTCCGACTTTGCGTATTTTTACGAGTTTACTGAATTGGAAGTAAAGACCTGAATCTATAGAAGCAGAGGAATAATAATGGTTTTGAAGGTTGCGGATAGGGGTAATATGCCCCCCTTTATTGTTATGGATGTTATGCAAGCGGCGTGGGATCGGGAGGTCTCCGGAAAAGATGTTTTGCATCTAGAAGTGGGGCAGCCTTCTACTCCTGCGCCGAATAAAGTGATAGATGCCGCTAAATTAGCACTTGAGAAGGATAACCTAGGGTACACGGTGGCATTTGGTCTCCCCCAGTTGAGAGGTAGAATCGCTGAACACTATAAAAGGTGTTATGAAATAGATGTTCGGGTAGAGAAGATAGCCGTAACAAAGGGTTCGTCGGCCGCCTTTATTTTAGGTTTTATGGCTGCATTTAATCCGGGAGATAGGGTGGCGATGGTGTCACCTGGTTATCCAGCTTATCGAAATATCCTGCGGGCATTGGGAATAGAGCCTGTCATTATAGAATCGAATCTGAAACATCGTTTCCAGCCCACGGTTTCCTTGCTGAAAGCATGCGAGAAACCCATCGACGGACTAATTATAGCTAGCCCATCAAACCCCACTGGTACAATGATAGATGATCGGCAAATGAAGCTGTTAACGGATTACTGTAGCGAAAATGGTATACGGCTGATTTCTGATGAAATTTATCACGGTATCACCTACGGGTATCCATCAATTTCCGCTCTCCAAACGGATCCACAAAGTTTGGTAATAAACAGTTTTTCAAAATATTTTTCCATGACGGGTTGGCGTCTTGGGTGGATGATAGTGCCAGATGACATGATACGGCCAATTGAATGCCTCGCGCAGAACTTATTTATATCGGCTCCTACTCTTTCACAGCACGCAGCCATATACGCATTTGATTGCTATGAAGATGCCGAAGAAAATGTAGAAAAATATAGAAAGAATCGCTCGATCCTAATGAATGAATTACCCGTTGCGGGAATTTCAAAATTAGCGCCAGCGGACGGCGCATTCTATATCTATGCCGATATATCTGACTTAACGGAAGATAGCACGCTGTTTTGTCAACGAATGTTGCAAGATATTGGGGTGGCCTGCACTCCAGGTTTGGATTTTGATGCCGAGCGCGGCAGCAATACAATTCGGCTCTCTTTCGCTGGGGCGAACCGGGATATGGTAGAGGCTTGCAAACGAATCAAGTCTTGGTTGAAACGTTAAAAGCGCTTTTCCCCTGCGCTTTTATTATTTGTCGTCCCTATTCCACCATCCTTGGCGGGGAGTTGATTCTTCTGAACTTGCGTCACTGGCTTCTATAGCTGATCCAGTCTGTTGTTTGATTCGCACGACCCTTTTGGTAGGTTCTTTTTTTATAGTATCAACTCCTGTCTTATCATTTTTGTCTTTATCTGGTTGTTTCGAGTCCGCTGGTAATTTTGAACGTCCTCGGTTTGAGTTAGATTTAGAGGTTTCATTTTTAATCGAGGTCGTCCCAGCTTTGCTCCGTTTTTTTGATTTAGGTTTGACCGATTCAATCGGGTTGTTATCTTTATCATCTTCAAGATCGGTTCGTAGTTCTAGCTCGTGATTGGCAGTTAATATAGTCAAATCATTGTTATCGTATTGATCTTGATTACTCGCCCGCTCTTCTAGGGGTTTTCGAACTCTACGCTTGCCCCCTCTCTTACCTCTGCGTTTTTTTCGTTTCTCCATATCGTCTTCGTCAATATTGCTATTACCAATATTGCTAGCTTCTGATCCTTGTTGATCCGGTTCAATTTGGGAAGTGGAGTGTATTGATTTTCTCGAGGTAGATTTGTTGTTACGTCGTTTCCGTTGCTTGGTATTACCGGGCGATTTTTTACTCGAAGCTTTCGTGTCTCTCTCTTTCTTTTTACTATCAGATTCCGCTGCAATAGCAGCCATTTCTTGAATTCTATCTTCTCCGGCTTTCAGCAGAGTCCTCTCGATTTTGTGTTCAGGTGCTATGAGTTGATTGTCGGGCTCAACGAATATTTGGAATCCGTAGCGTTTTTCCATCCCATCCAGTATTTCACGTTTTCGGTTCAACAAATAAAAACCAACTTCGGTTGGGAGATGGATTAGGATTTCCGAAGCCTCTTGGCGCAGCCCTTCTTCCTCAATATTCCTTAAGACTTGGAGAGCAGCAGAGTCTATGGACCGCCTTAACCCACTTCCGGAGCAATGGGGGCATGGCTGTGTACTCGCTTCAGTCACGCTAGGCCGGAGACGTTGCCGTGATAGTTCCATGAGACCAAACTGACTAATTTTACTCATTTGAACTCGGGCTCTATCCGATTTTATCACGTCTTTCATCTTACGTTCGACCGTATGTTGATTCCTAGTTTCATACATATCGATAAAGTCTATAACTATTAATCCAGCAAGATCTCTTAATCGCAATTGGCGGGCTATTTCCTCAGCAGCTTCGAGGTTAGTTTTCAGTGCTGTCTCTTCAATATTTCGCTCTCTGGTTGAGCGTCCAGAATTCACGTCAACGGCGACTAATGCCTCCGTTTGATTTAGAACTATGTAACCGCCCGATCTTAGTTGAACGGTTGGTTCGTACAAGTAATCTAGTTGGGCTTCTACCTGTAATTTACTAAAAAGAGGTATTCCTCCTGTGGCAAAGCGCTGCACTCTCCGGGCATGGCTTGGCATGAGCGTTTTCATGAAAGATTTTGCGAGCCGATAACCGTCCTCACCTTCTATTAAGATTTCATCGATATCTCGCGTATAAAGGTCTCTTATTGAACGTTTTATAAGATTAGCTTCCTCGTGGACGAGGTACGGAGCAGTGGAAACAAGAGTAGATTCGCGAATTTGGTCCCAGAGTCTAATTAGATATTCATAGTCCCTTTTTATCTCGGTTTTTGTTCTTTCACTGCCTGCCGTCCTCACAATTACTGCCATGCCATCTTGAAGATTCAAACCTTCTACAACATTTTTTAGACGCTTCCTATCTGGCGGGCTGACGATTTTTCGGCTTACTCCCCCACCCCTCGGTGTATTGGGCATTAGGACACAATATCGCCCTGCTAGAGATAAAAATGTTGTTAATGCGGCACCTTTACTTCCTCGTTCCTCTTTTACTACCTGAACGAGCATAATCTGTCGGCGAGCTATTACTTCCTGTATCTTGTAACGTCTTTTATTGCGTTTTGGTTTATGGCTACGTGAATTAGATGCAAGTTGGTCGGCTGCCGACTCGTCTTCTTGTTCTTTGCCCTCAGCTTCAATCCTTTCGGCATAGTCATTCTCATGAACATCAATCGGGGTTTCAATGTCTAATTCTTGGGAGATTAAATTGTTTTCAAGGACAGTATTGGCATCGCTTCTGGCAGGTGAGGCCGCACCATTTTCTTCTAATTCTTCTTCAGTGGCCAGTTGCTGCAAATCAATTTCGTCCTCAGCGCGCTCGGCTAGAAGCGCTTCACGGTCCTCCATTGGGATTCGATAATAATCTGGATGAATTTCATTAAATGCCAAAAACCCGTGGCGATTTCCTCCGTACTCGACAAAGGCGGCCTGTAAAGAGGGTTCCACTCTGGTGACCTGGGCAAGATAAATATTGCCCTTTAAGGGACGACGACTAGAAACCTCAAAATCAAAATCTTCTACACGGGTTCCACTCGTCAGAACTACCCTTGTCTCTTCGACTTGGGTAGCATCGATAAGCATACGCTTTGTCATTTAAAATTTGCTCCTGTATTCCCGACGTCAGCAGAAATGCCGCACAGTATCTCTTTACATCTAGTGCACTGCATATTAAGGCACACCATCGAACTGCCGCTGATGCGGGTGAAATTTCTATGAATGATAATAGGGAGACCCGGTTCTTTCCGTGCGTCCCTCTAGAAAGAGTATCGCGGCAGCTATCCCAAAAAATTTGAACTTTTCGGCAGACCCTATCATTTATCCACTCAATTGCATTTGGTGCAACTGGGAGTAAGTTTTCTAGATCAGCTTGGTTAGCGCGCATCACGGGGAAACGGTCCTTTTCCTTGCTAAGACAACGGTACTGTAAATGATATACCGTGCCTTTGGTATTTGGCGTCATACGGGCTCAAGGACCCTCTTTGAAGCCAAACGTTTAATATCTATTAATCATACTAATATAGAACTTTACTAACAATATCTAGTTAAAGAATATTGGTATTTTATATTACGAGAGGATTGTATGCTGATAGAGAGTGGCCAATTTGTTAAAATATAATCGGAGGGTTTCAATTGTTTTTGTCTTCTGATTCCCGTAAAATATGGCAAACTCTGGAATACGTATGGTGGGGGTTGAGATTGCTATAATTAGATTGCTTCATACCTTCAAGCTCCTCTTATTTCTAGCCACCGTTTCTTTGACTATAGCAGCTATTTGTCTATATTATCTGGATCCTGTTTTTGCTCAGAGCACAAACGATCCTCGGCTGACCAAAGTAAAGAACTTGAGACTTGGTCTTCATTTTAATAAAACACGCGTTGTCATGGATACGGATGGTCCAGTAGAGTATACGGTTTTCTCATTGGCAGATCCTTACAGACTTATTTTAGATATTTCAGAAGTGGATTTCCAAATTCCAAGGGGGTTAATGGATGTGCCGGTCGGTGGCATATTGGGCTATCGATTTGGATTATTTGAGCCGGGCGTTTCTCGAGTCGTCATTGATTTAGCCGAACCAATGATTATCGATAGAGCTTTTCAACTAAAGCCAGGCACAACTCCTTGGAATAGGTTGGTGCTCGACCTAAAGAAAGCGTCTAGGGAAAAATTTCTACGGGTCATGGTGAAGCAGAGCAACCGCCGGCAAAAAATCAAACACAAATCAAGTATCAGAAAAAAAAATCCACTACCCATATTATCTTCCCAAAATACGTCTCATATAAAAATTATAGCCATAGACCCTGGACATGGTGGAGTTGATCCAGGGGCAATAGGAACTAGCGGGATTTATGAAAAAAGATTAGTACTTGCAGCAGCAAAGACGTTTGAGAGGGTGCTCACTCAAAGCGGCCGTTATAAAGTAATTTTAACGCGCAGAACTGACAGGTTTTTGCCGTTACGCAAAAGAGTTTCCATAGCCAGAATGGCCAAAGCGGACTTATTTATTTCGCTACATGCAGACTCCATTGAAAATAGTTCTGTACGCGGGGCTACTATATATACGCTATCGGAAAATGCTTCAGATAAAGAGGCCGCTCAATTGGCCGATCGAGAAAATAAAGTGGACATTATTTCGGGCATGGATTTAAGTAGTGAAACACCTGAAGTAACCGATATTTTAATCGATTTAGTGCAGCGGGAGACGATGAACCAGTCTGCGCGGTTTGCTGGGAAGTTTGTCACTGAATTAACCTCTAAGGTGCGGACACATCGACGACCCCATAAGTTTGCTGGATTTGCCGTCCTTAAAGCTCCCGACATACCATCCATTTTACTTGAAATGGGTTATCTTTCCAACTTGTACGACGAAAAGCTGCTTAAGACAGAAGGCTTTAGAGAGAAGCTTGCCTTGGCGCTGCTGAAAGGACTTGACCATTACTTTTTTTCAAAAAAATGATAATGTATTCACCCTTCAATTAGCGAGGTCCTCGGTCTAGTATGGAATCGCTGGAAACAAACATACTGAAGCACGTGTTAACACTACATACTGGCAAAGATATAGGGGTTGTATGCGCTGGTTAATCTACATTTTCTCGTTATTGCTTGTGACGAGTTCCATAGGTATTGGTGGTGTAATATTTCTTTTATATACATATGGACAGGGATTACCCGAATATGGCCAATTGGCGGACTATAGGCCTCCCGTAGTAACCAGAGTTCATGGTGGAGATGGCCGGCTTATAGCTGAATACGCTAAAGAACGTAGGGTATTCGTGCCGATAAACGTCATGCCAAAACTACTTATAAAGGCATTTTTATCTTCCGAGGATAAAAATTTTTATAGTCACAAAGGCGTTGACATAATTAGTCTGATTAGTGCTGCGTTTGATAATATCGCGAATTTTTATTCTAAAAAACGCCCAAGAGGTGCTTCCACAATAACACAACAAGTGGCGAAGAACTTTCTTCTGACTAATGAGTTATCGATCGAGCGGAAGATAAAAGAAGCCATACTTGCATTTAGAATAGAAAAAGCATTCTCCAAAGACAGAATTTTAGAGCTATATTTGAACGAAATTTATTTGGGGTTGGGGTCATACGGTGTTGCGACCGCAGCATTAAATTATTTTGATAAGTCTCTCGACAATTTGACAGTAGCGGAGGCCGCTTATTTAGCGGCGCTGCCAAAGGCTCCAAACAATTATCACCCAGTCCACAACAAAGAAGCAGCTCTAATCAGGCGTAACTGGGTTATCCAACAGATGTATAAAAACGGTTTTATATCTCAAAAAACAATGAAAAGTGAACAGTCTTCCATGCTCAGTGTTATGCGGAGGTCGGAGACAGAATTTGTGAACGCCGAATATTTTGTCGAAGATGTGAGAAGGGAGTTACTGGAGAGATATGGGAGTAAGCGCGTATATGGAGGGGGTCTTTCTGTCAGAACTTCGGTAGATCCAAGGATGCAAAAATTTGCCGACCAGGCATTAAGGTATGGTCTAATGAGGTACGATTGGCGCCATGGATGGAGGGGGCCGCTGGCATCTATAAAAATTGATTCGAAATGGGATAATCAGCTGCGGCAAGTCAAGAAACCAGCAGGTATGCTTACTTCATGGAAGGTTGCGGCGGTTATAGAATCTAAGACAGATGTTGCAAAAATTGGATTTTCTAATGGGGAAATAGCTTTTCTAGACAAAACGAATTTGCCGTGGACACGGCTATGGAAACCTAACCAAGGATTAGGAAGAAAAATAAAAGGAGTCGATGACATCCTGTCAAAGGGGGATGTTATAATTGTGGAAGGGTCTGATAATCAAAATAATATCTATAAAGTGCGGCAAATTCCCAACGTGGGAGGGGCGGTTGTGGTGTTGGACCCGCACACGGGGCGAGTTTTGGCGCTGACCGGTGGTTGGAGTTTTGAAACATCTGAGTTTAATAGGGCAACTCAGGCCTATCGGCAACCTGGATCTGCTTTCAAACCGTTTGTCTATTTGGCAGCCTTGGATAAGGGCTTTAGCCCTGCTACTAGAATTCTGGATGCACCTTTCGTTATTGATCAAGGCCCCGGCTTGGGGAAATGGAAGCCGGCTAATTATACCAAAAAGTTTTATGGTCCTAGCGCTATGCGTGTTGGTATTGAAAAGTCACGAAATCTGATGACTGTTAGATTGGCAAGAACTATTGGTATGGATTTAGTCTCAAACTACGCCAATAAATTCAATATTATGGCTGGAATGCCAAAGCAGTTGTCTATGTCGTTGGGAGCTGGAGAAACGACCCTGCTGCGATTGACATCAGCCTACGCGATGTTAGTAAATGGCGGAAAAAAAATAGTGCCGACTCTTATCGACCGTATTCAAGATCGCAATGGCCGCACGATCTTTAAACAAGAGAAACGCAATTGCATGGGATGTAATGTAGATTTTCAAGAAAGGTCTTTAGTGCCACAATTGCCGGATTTTCGGGAACAGGTGGCTAAGTCTACGTCGGCCTACCAGATGGTTCGGATGCTTGAGGGCGTAGTAAAGAGGGGAACGGGAAGGCGGATTGCATCACTAAAAAAACCACTGGCAGGAAAAACGGGTACGACAAATAAAAACTTCGATACTTGGTTCATTGGTTTCACGCCAGATTTAGCAGTAGGGGTATATGTGGGTTTTGATAAACCTAGGACTCTTGGGAAGAGGGACACGGGTTCTAATGTTGCTGCCCCTATTTTTAAAAAATTCATGGAAAGTGCCCTGGAAAACATGCCCGAAATACCGTTTCGAGCTCCACCCGGAATTATGCATGTTCGGATAAATCCGAGTACTGGAGCTCTAGCGCGAACGGAAAACGAAAAGGTGATTATGGAGGTTTTTAAGCCTGGGAATCAACCGGGCGGAGTAAGTAAAGTCCTGGACGGGGGGTACGCCGCAGATTGGAAGCCTGGTCAAGTCTCGATGCCGACTATAGGGGAGTCAGGGGCAAGGGGTAGCCAGGGTATCTATTAATAATTATAATAAATTGCTGCTGAAGCTTATGGGAAATAGAAATGCGTGGAGAGATAACAGCCATCGTTGCCGATATAAGAGAATCACTAGATCTTCTTCGGAGGCATCTTTGACTGGGATAATGCTAGACTTCGCTTGGATGAGCTAGATGCCCTAGCTGCCGATCCGAAACTGTGGGAACAACCTGATCAGGCTCAAGCAATAATGCGAGAACGGACGGTATTGGAAAAATCGCTTGGTGATCTAGCAGGCTTTGAATCTGAACTCGCTGAGTTGATAGAAATTATTGAACTTGGCGAGGCTGAAAACGACGACGTTATAGTCGAAGAGTCGGAACAGACTCTGCTAGAACTTTATAAGAATGTCCAGAAATGGCAATTAACTGCTCTCTTATCTGGTGAAGCAGATTCAAATGATTGCTACTTAGAAATTCACGCTGGGGCAGGGGGAACAGAGGCGCAAGATTGGGCTGAGATGCTTTTGAGAATGTATGTTAGATGGTGTGATAGGCAAAATTATAAAGTTGAATTCATGGAAGAAAGTGCTGGGGAGGAAGCAGGGCTCAAATCAGTTACAATAAAAATACGGGGTTTGAATGCCTATGGTTGGTTGAAAACGGAAAGTGGTGTTCATCGATTGGTCAGAATTTCTCCGTTTGATAGCTCTGCACGGCGTCATACCAGTTTTTCGTCCGCCTGGGTCTACCCGGTGATCGATGATTCAATAAACATAGTAATCGATGAAAAAGATCTACGTGTGGATACCTATAGAGCGTCGGGCGCTGGCGGCCAGCATGTAAATAAAACGAATTCAGCAATTCGTATAACACATGCGCCAACTGGGGTAGTTGTCCAATGCCAAAACGATAGAAGTCAGCATCGTAATCGTGCTACAGCTATGGAGATGTTGAGAGCACGCCTCTATGAACTTGAGATCAGGCATAGGGAGGAAAAAGCCAACGTTATTGAATCGGAGAAATCTGATATAGGCTGGGGACATCAGATTAGGTCTTACGTGCTGCAGCCATACCAACTGGTTAAAGATTTGCGAACTAGCGAGGAGACCTCAGATACACAAGCCGTTTTAAATGGTGATATAGATAGGTTTTTGGAGGCTTCTTTGGCGCATAAATTAAATGAGAGAGAAGAGAATAATGTAAATA
>CAYFGZ010000041.1:0-28904 GCA_964342575.1 uncultured Nisaea sp.
GAGCTTTGGATTTAAAGATGGCATTTATTCCTCGACATTCTATATGGCCACGGGGTTTCATGGTTTCCACGTTCTAGTAGGTACATGTTTCTTGATAGTTTGTTGGTTTAGGGCGAGATCAGGCCATTTTTCCCCAGAGCATCATTTTGGATTTGAGGCGGCGGCATGGTATTGGCATTTTGTCGATGTGGTTTGGCTCTTCTTGTTCATTTGTATTTACTGGTGGGGTGGTTGATAGATCGCCGCTATAGTGCAAGCTTGACTTGTCTGACATTCCGCTCTCGCTCTAAGGATTGGGATACAGGCCGGTTGTGGTCCTTTTGGATCTAAAAGAGTTATAGCTGATATATGTGGCTTGCTTAGCTATAACATTTCTTAGGGCTTTAGAGGTAATAGGACGATATATAAAAATTTCGATGGTTTTCAGTCATCTTTTGTTTCTCCTATGAATGTTAATTAAACAGGGATTGTTTCTGGAATGTCGCGACGAAAATTCCGACCTACTCTATGGCCTACCCTATTTACTATCCCTGCTCTCCTAATTTTAGTTTCTCTTGGCAGTTGGCAGTTGCATCGTATGCAATGGAAAAGTGAACTAATAAAAACTTTTGATGAACGAATTTCTGAAAATCCCATAAGCCCCCCCCTGGAGGTGGAGAATATTGATGAATGGCGTTTCAAACGCATTTCTATAGAAGGTGTTTTTTTGCATGACAAAGAACTTCTGATGACGGGAAAAACGTTCGAGGGGACAGCCGGTTTTCACGTGATTACCCCAATCAAGACAGAGGAGGGTAGAATCATCATGATTAATAGGGGCTGGATACCGGAGACGTCTAGATCGCAGAAAAAACGCCCGGATACCTTGTATAATGGTCTGCTCCATATAGTAGGCATCATCCGTGAAGATAAGAAAAAGGGTTATTTTGTTCCTGAAAATGAACCAAAAAACGAGGTCTGGTTATATGTCAATACTCGGCAAATGGCTATGCACAGGAATATTAAACAAGTGGCAAATTTCTATATTGACGCAATAAGAAAACCCGGTCCCTACACTTTGCCGATAGGGGCAAGTGCGAAGATTAACGTTCGTAATGAACACCTTCAATACGCAATAACATGGTTTTTGTTGGCACTTTCTCTCCTGATAATCTATGTAATCTACCACTACCCAGCTAAAAAAGAATAGAATGGGAAAAGCTGATTACTATGCCAAACTTGAGAAAGCGTGGAGCCGCGTGGCAGGCTTATCTGATGCAATCTCAATGCTTTCCTGGGATAGCCACACCCTTATGCCATCTGGTGCGGGCGAGGCAAGAGCTGAACAGCTGGCAGTACTTTCGGTTTTAAGACAAGAAGAGATGTCTTCATCTTTTGTATCGGATCTGATCCATTTAGTTGACGAGAAGGAATTAAATTTATGGCAACGGGCCAATTTGCGTGAGATTAAGAGATTACATGATCATGCTAGTTCTCTTTCTCCAGCGATAGTGGAGGCTCATTCACGGGCGCGAAATCATTGCGAAGCTGTCTGGAGGACAGCGCGCGATGAAAGTCGTTTTGATTTAATAATTGAACCATTATCAAATTTATTGGTTATCACCCGAGAAATCTCTTTGTCTAAAGCAGAAATTTTGAAAAAAGAACCCTATGATACTCTTCTAGACGAGTATGAGCCTGGCGGCTCCGCTGCTCATATAGATACTATATTTCAAAAAATAGAACCGGCTTTAACGGATCTTTTGCCTGAGGTGATCGAATATCAAAAAAACTTTGAGTTTGATTTTAGTAAAGAGCCTATTGGTATTGAAAGGCAAAAGAATCTTGGTTTGAAAGTAATGAAACAACAAGGCTTTAAGTTTACAAATGGTCGCCTTGATATAAGTATCCACCCTTTCTCGGGTGGAGTGCCTGACGATGTCAGAATTACGACCCGATATGATGAACTAGATTGGTCGAGGAGCCTTATGGGGGTCATCCATGAGACAGGCCATGCTCTATATGAGCAAGGATTACCGGTTGAATGGCGCGGTCAACCGGTTGGCTCGGCTCGTGGCATGGTCCTCCATGAAAGTCAATCGCTAGCGTTAGAAATGCAGATATGTCGCTCCAAGGAGTTTTTCAGTTACTTAGCATCATTAATTGCTACAGAGTTTGAAGTAGAGGGCGCAGAATGGTCGCCTAAGTCGCTATATCGCAAGGCCATACGGGTTAGTCCCAACTTCATCCGGGTTGACGCCGACGAATTAAGCTATTCCCTTCACATAATACTACGCTATAGGCTTGAACGTGCCATGTTGGCAGGAGATCTAGTTGTATCAGAGCTGCCACTCGCGTGGAACGATGGATTTGAGAAAAGCTTTGGTATTCGCCCCACTAATAATAGAGAAGGATGTTTGCAGGATATACACTGGTACGATGGGGCATTCGGGTATTTCCCCACTTACTCATTGGGTGCCATGACGGCAGCTCAATTATTTGCCACTTTGTCCCAAGACCTTCCGCAAATTTCAACAGACATTTTGGAAGGTAAATTTGGAAGGATCATAGGATGGTTAAGGGATAACGTTCATCGCTGGGGTAGCTATCATAGTACTGAAACTCTGCTAACCGAAGTGACAGGAGAACCATTGCGACCGGAGTTTTTTATTTCGCATCTAAAGCGACGATATTTAACAACTGATTTAACCTGATGAATTTTTCAACGAAAATCTGTATCTTTTACTTTCAAAAACTCTTCTAAATTCTGCGCCACATCGTTGGCCGTTTTTCCTAAATTTCTTTTTTCGACGACCTCTTTTCCAAGTGGTGAGGCCTCCACTAACTGGTATATGTTTGCTGCTCCCTCGAACAATTTTCCAGGAAGCCCTATTTCCTTATGTGTTTTAGAGATTTCTTCCATCTCTCCAATCCAACGGTATGCTTTCGGGCACATAGACGGTAATCCTCTCTGTATATGCTTAAGAAGGTTTGGTTGGCTAAAAGCTAACTCCGATAAAAATTCATCGGCAATACCCTCAATGCTGGCAGTGACCATTGAGTTTATAGCTATAGCTGTTAATCCCTTTGTTAAAGCGGCATACGCCATTTTAATCCCGGATGCAGAGCCAATCTTGTTTCCTAAATTACGAAATTCTAAGCCAGTCTCGTTTAATCCCATTAGACCACTTGAGCCCGGGCCAGAAATATATAGTCGGGGACTTATGTTTTTAGGGGATCTTGGGGGTTCGCCAATTATTCCTCCGTCGATAAATATCAAACCAGCGGTGCCAGCGACATCAGCCGCCGCTATTCCTGTCGATGGAGCAACAGCATTAAGATCGACAATCGTTGGCTTGGTAGTATACTGGTGCGCTAAATTTGACATATTAATAACAAAATCGAGCGCTTTGTCTGGACGCATTATTGATAGGATTATATCGACACTTCCAAATAGGTTCTCAAGGCCACCAACGTCTGTGATTCCTGCTTTTTTTGCTAATGACCGAGTTCTCTTTGACCTCCCTTCTAACGCAGATACAACCCGATATCCTCCCTCTATTAGTATTCTGCCAATTTCGTGCCCCATATCGCCAGGAGATTGAATCGCTATAGTTTTTATTTGCATATGACCATCCTATCGTTAATTTTTCCACTTCTCATTGTTGCAAGAACATCGCCTCATCGCTAGTCTGGCGACACTTTAAATAGGGAGGTGTTATTGCGGTACGTTAGCACTAGAGGAAGTGCTCCCGAATTAGATTTCGACGATGTCTTAGTTACGGGTCTAGCCCGTGATGGGGGCTTGTATGTGCCTAAGTATTGGCCAAGATTTTCAAAACAAGAGATTAGTTTAATGTCGAAGTTGACCTATTCAGAGTTGGCTGTTGAGGTAATGAGGCCATTTGTGGGGGGGGCAATTTCAGAAAATACATTCTCTTATTTAGTTAATAAAACTTATAAAAAATTTAGCCACCCAGCGGTTGCGCCTCTAAAGCAACTCAATTCTAATATGTGGTTAATGGAATTATTTCATGGACCCACATTGGCTTTTAAAGATTATGCCATGCAAATATTAGGGGAACTTTTTGACGAAGCGTTGACCAGGCGGAGAAAAAAAACAACTATAGTGGGAGCAACGTCAGGGGATACTGGATCGGCCGCTATAGAGGCATGCAAGGAAAAGGAGGCGATCGATCTCTTTATTTTATTTCCAAAGGATCGTGTTTCAATTATTCAACAGCGGCAGATGACAACGGTAGATTCTCCTAATATTCATGCTATAGCTGTTGAGGGAACATTTGACGATTGCCAAGATCTAGTTAAGGCGCTGTTCAACGATCTCGAGTTTCGCGATCGATACGCGTTGTCAGCTGTGAACTCGATAAATTGGGCAAGATTAATGCCGCAGATAGTCTACTACTTTTGGGCGGCACTTGCATTGGGAGCGCCGGACCGGAAAGTTATTTTCTCTGTTCCGTCGGGGAACTTTGGAAACGTATTTTCGGCGTATGCTGCCGAGGCTATGGGTTTGCCCATTGAAAAATTGGTAATTGCTACAAATAGTAATGATATTCTGGCTCGCTTTTTTAACACGGGCACTATGGAAATTCGAAAAGTGCAACCAAGTCTAAGTCCCAGCATGGATATACAGGTATCCAGTAATTTTGAGCGTCTATTATTCGACTTTTATAGCCGCGATGGCGCTATGACAGGTCAAATAGTTGAAGAATTTAGAGATAACGGGATGTTTCAGGTGCCACAACAAATTTTGGAGCAAGCCGGAGCGATGTTTACTGCCGTTGGTGTAAATGATGCAACTACGATCGATAGAATTGCTAAAACTTACCAATCCACAGGGGAAATTATTGATCCCCATAGTGCGGTTGGTTTAGAGGCTGCAAGTGACTTAATTATTCGAAAAAAAATCGCCCAGGATATTCCGGTAATCTCGTTGGCTTGTGCTCACGCCGCCAAATTTCCAAAAGCTGTTCAAACCGCGATAAACCAGTATCCGAGCTTACCAAGTCATCTTGCAAACCTTTTGGATAGAAAAGAACACATGGCCGTTCTGCCCAACAACATCCAACATGTCGCTAATTATATCGCTGTGCACTCTCGTGCGACCGATAAGTGATCGGATTAAGTAGGTTATGAAAAATAAAATCAGAGTCAAAGTTACTGAATTGCCCGGCGGGATACGCGTGGTGACGGAAAAAATGAGTTCTGTTGAGAGTGTTTCGCTAGGTGCTTGGTTCGGGGTTGGAACAAGGAACGAAACTGTTGAGACAAACGGTGTCGCACATCTTTTGGAGCATATGGTTTTTAAAGGCACTAAGCATAGGACTGCTCAAGAAATAGTAGGACAAATAGAATTTGTTGGTGGGCATATTAATGCATATACGTCTCGGGAACAGACCGCCTACTTTGCAAGAGTATTGAGGAATGATATTGGCATAGTTGTAGATGTCTTGGCAGATATTCTTCAACACTCGATATTTGATAAATCGGAGTTAAAGCGCGAGAGGAACGTGATTCTCCAAGAAATTGGCCAGGCAGAAGATACACCGGATGATATTATTTTCGATTATTTTCAGGAGACAGCATTCCCCGACCAAGCTGTTGGTCGGCCAGTTTTGGGTCGCGCAGTGGTAGTAAGTGAGATTTCACGGCGTACTGTTATTGAATTCATAAAGGATAATTACTCAGGGAATCGAATGGTTTTTGCCGCGGCCGGAGATATAGAGCACGAAGATTTGGTTGATCAAGTAGCAGCGCGGTTCAATTCTCTGTCTTCGACTGATGCCGAGATGGTGGATGAACCGGCTGAGTATAGCGGAGGTGATTTTCGCCAAAAGAAGGATCTAGAGCAGATTCATCTTGTTATAGGCTTTCCCGGTTTAGCTTACGGTCACCAAGAATTTTACGCCAGTCAGGTTCTGTCTATGTTGTTGGGTGGGGGCATGTCGTCTCGTTTGTTTCAAGAGGTTCGTGAAAAAAGAGGTTTAGCGTACGCAATACACACTTTTACAACATCCTTTAGGGATGGAGGCCTTATAGGTATTTACGCGGGAACCGCAGAGCACAAAATTCAGGAAATGTTGCCTGTGATATCCGATGAATTAAATAACATTGGAGTATCGGATTTGGACAGGGAAATTTACCGGTCTAAAGTCCAGCTAAAATCGGCTCTTCTTATGGGTAGAGAGGCTACGTCGAATCGCTGTGAACAGCTAGCTTCTCAGCTTTTAACACACGGGCGTGTTAAACCTATGGAGGAGATACTGCAAAAATTAGACGAAGTTGATTCGGATCTGATTAAAAAAGTAATCAAACGCACGCTAAACCAACCTCCCACCTTAGCTGCCATCGGACCAATATCAAAATTGGAACCCTATTCTGTATTCCAAAGTCGATTTTGATGAAAGCTTGGTGGGGTTGTAATCCAATTCAATCTTGCAAGAAAGGATATAGCGTGTTCAAATTATTGAACTGCAACTATAAAGATATAGAGCTGTGGCTTTAAGTTTTCTTTTGCCAACACATTCGGAGCCGAAAATAGTGTTACGGCGAGTGTACTTGCGCCCGCCGGTTCGTGGTGATTGGATAAAATGGGTAAGAATTAGATCGGAGAGCAGGGAATTTTTGGTTCCGTGGGAGCCAACGTGGCCGGCCGATGCACTTACAAAAGGCGCTTTCCGACGACGGCTTTCTAAATACTCGGAGGACTGGTCTGAAGATAAGGGCTATTCGTTTTTTATTTTTAGAAGAGAAGATGATGCTTTAATTGGTGGTATAACTCTAGCTAATGTTCGAAGAGGAGTGGCTCAGATAGCTTCATTCGGATACTGGATAGGAAAAAGCTATGCGCGCAACGGCTATATGACAGAAAGTGTTAGGGGCGCATCGGGTTTCGCGTTTGATAAGCTGTCTCTCCACCGAATGGAGGCGGCTTGTTTGCCAGAAAACATCGCTAGTCAGGGGGTTTTAAAAAAAGTAGGATTCAATTATGAGGGGCTGGCGAGAAAGTATTTAAAAATAAATGGAGAGTGGAAAGATCACATGGTTTTTGCGCTTTTGGGTGAGGAGTTTAATCGAGGATAACTGCGCTTAAGTTATTGATCGCGACTTGTATGTAGGTAATTAAAGTTACTAATAATAGAAGGCGGGATGTTGGCTCATACTACGACGAACCAGATTGAAATTCGACTTTCATCGAAAAAGTTTCTTCAACTTAAAGCAAGGCAAAATAGGAAGGCGAGACGCCTCAAAATAAGAGTAGACCCTCGCAATTCAGATGTTTTGGTTACCTACCCGGACAATGTTACGTTGGAAAGTGCGATTAGATTTGTGGAATCCAATCTTGCATGGGTTCTTAATCAAATAAAGGTGCTCCCAGAACGCGTCCCGTTTTGCGATGGGTCTATTTTACCTATTCTTGGGAGAAACTATAAAATCAAACATTGTCCCGACCAATACGGAGATGTTTGGGTGGCTCGTGTGGCTGGAGTAGATACGTTAGAATTGCGGGTTGCCGGAGGTTCTGAGCATTTAGCGCGTCGCGTCACTGATTGGCTAAAGAAAAGGGCGAAATCACAAATAACAGAAAAAACCAGGTCGTATGCGAAATTGCTAAATAAGAAAGTCACTAGGCTATCAATACGAGATCCTGTGTCACGTTGGGGGAGCTGTTCTTCGCATGGGACTCTTTCTTTCTCTTGGAGGCTTATTTTAGCTCCTGAGATAGTCATGGACTATGTTTGTGCTCACGAGGTTGCGCATCTAGTTGAAATGAACCATTCCCCTGAGTTTTGGAAACAGGTAAGCTATTTAATTGATGATTGGAGTTTTCCTAGACAGTGGTTGAAGCGACACGGGAATAGATTGCATCGGTATGGGTAGAGTAGGAAAAAGACAATTTGACGATAATGGGCTCGTTGGATCCAGTTTTCTACAATTTTTTGACAACACGAGCATAATATTGGCGGTAAATCGTGGAGAAGCTTTTACAGGGGCTACGAGCGGCGGCTGAACCAACGCGGTTAAGAATTATAGCCCTTTGCGGACATGCAGAATTGTCGGTAAACGAGTTGGCAACGATACTAGTACAAAGCCAACCAAGAGTATCGCGACACCTGAAGTTACTGGTGGACGGAGGGGTTTTGCAAAGAAATAAGGAGGGAAATAGGGCTTACTATAGGTTAGCGGGGGACGCCTATGAGCCATGTTTAGGACAGGTTTTGAATGATCTTATTCCTGTCGACGATCAGCTGCTAACGCTTGATTTAACGAGATTAACGGACATAAAAGCTGAGCGAGTGAGGTATGCCGAAAGTTACTCAGACAGATACTTTGACGAAATAGCGGATCTTCGAAGTATGTGGGCTGATGATGATCATGTGGATAAATATATCGTGGCGGAAGCAAGATCAAAAGCAGTAAATGAATTATTGGATATTGGTACAGGCGCTGGAAGAGTCCTGAGACTTTTAGCTCCATGGGTTAAAACGGCGATAGGTATTGATAATTCGCGAGAGATGCTTTCAATCGCAAGGGCTAGGCTTGACCAAGAGGTTATCCGAAATTGTCAAGTCCGAATTGGCGACATGTACCATCTACCTTTTTCGGCTAATAGGTTTGATTTAGTTACAATAAACTCGTTGTTAAGGTATTCGGATAAACCAAAAGCTGTTTTGGGTGAGGCTGCCAGGGTGCTGAAACCGGGTGGGACTCTACTTGTAGTTGACCTCGCTTTACATGAGCTGGTCAAGCTGAGAGAAGAGTATGGACACCGTTGGTTGGGTTTTTCGGAGGAGGACATGGAAGAGATGATGGTTGGATCGGAACTAAAAATAGTCAAGTCAGAATACATAAAGGGCAGTGCACTCACCGTATGTATGTGGATAGGGCACAAATAAATTCTCATTGTAATACCAAACCCAACTCTAATGCTGCCGAATGGTAATAATTACTATTGGAGTTCTAATGCCCTAAGCCATAGCTCTAAGGAAACGATTTGCCAGATAATCATCATATGATTTTCTCTGCATATGTCATTTGATAGAATGGAAAAATGTTCGTCGACTATTCGAGCGACCTCCTTGGAATTGTAGATTCCGCGTTCAATAAAACGCCGCGAGGAAATCATATCTAGAAGCGGTTCTCGGTTGCTACTTGAAAACCATTTATGTGCGGGGGCGTTCCAACCGGCCTTTTGTATCCGGGTGCGGGTGGCTTTTGGGAGTAGTTCTTTATAGCATTTCCGAGCAAAAGCTTTAGTAACACCATTTTGAATTTTCGCTTCTCCTGGGATTTTCATCATAAAATCCCAAAGCCGTGTATCAAGAAATGGATGAATTTCCTGCATGCCAGAGACGTGACAGTTTTCGCGACTGCTGCGAATGCAACAAGGCATGGTATTGAGAAGCAATTCGTTATGGCTGTGGGAAGTTAGATAACTACTGGCTGAAATATGGTACTCCGGAGCAAGTTCATCGAGGTGTCCGAGTTCTGGGCTTAAGAGGTCTTTATATCGATTCAACAATGCAATGTTAGGTAAACAACGTCCAGGATTTTGGGGATCCGTGAGGTTTGAAATTCCTTCAATAGCGATATCATATGATTTCTGGAAAATGGGATGATTGTGGTTATGCGCCCATGCATTGATTTCGTGATTTAACAACTCGGTCTTTCCAGAAGTTTGTAAATCCGCAAAAAAATAAAAGAAGTAATCGTATTCACCAGCATGTAGCTCATCACCGCCGAGGCCTGTCGCTATTGTCTGATAGCCCAAGTCAGAGGCTTTTTTTGATATAATAAAGTGATTTAGCCAAGTGGCTGTAGGTAAGGGATAATCGTGAGAAACATATATGTCAGTTAGTAGTGCGAAAATATCTGGTTCGTCTACGGAAATAGATTTCCAGTCCACTATTCCTGAATTAACAATATCCAATATTTCGTGTTGTTCATCATATAACTTGTCTTGGTGTATCGTTGATATGGCAGGTTGCTTTTGGGCTTTTATGCGGCTTGCCATTGATACAATGGCGGAACTATCCAGGCCGCCCGACAGTGTAAAGATTGTCTTCTCAGCGTTCTTTAGACGTCGCTCTATAGAGTCGCTGAATAGAAACATGTACTCCTCGTACTGATTTTTTTGGAAAGTGCTGTCTTCTATTTCGCCTATAGATTGAGAAAATAAAGAAGTTCGCATTTTCTCGTTGGTAAATTGGATTATGTGTCCGGCAGGAACCTGCTTTATGTTTTGAAAAGGAGAACGGTCTGCCTCACAATCTAAAAAGCGATAGTTTGTTGCGGCGGCGGATTTAAGAAATTTATTGTCAAATTCCGATGAAACTCCTGGGAAAGTCAATAAAAGCCGTGCTCTGGAGGCAAAAGCAACTACTCCCTGGACTTGTGTATAAAATAATGATTGTAGACCGAGGCGATCTCTCGCTAGAGTTAGGGAATTGGATCGCTTATCCATGATCGCAATGCAAAAATCTCCATTTATTTTTCTTAATGTTGTTTCTAGGCCGAATTGTTTTATGGACAGCAGTATGCGACATGCATCTGAATATGACGGTTGTTCAGTTTGAAATTCTTCTGGGTTATAAAGGTGTCCGTTCATAGCAATTATGAGCGGACCACGCTCAACTATATCCGTTTTTGTTGCTGCCAGGAAGTTCGACTTCAAAGTTGGTTTTTTTGTTCCAACTAGCTTCGCAACAGTATCGGAGTTTAGAATTGGTGAGGGCATGTTGTTTTTTGTGAAAAAGCCGGCAATGTTGCCCATTGTTAGTCCTACAAATAAAATTTAAAGTAATCAATATGATTTTAGAATAGGTCACAGAAAAGGGTGTAAGCGATTATACACCATTGTGGAATGGCCGATCAAACTTGACTAAAGCGAAAGGGAAATTGTGAAATTCGAAAAACTATATTTACCTCTATTTTAACTAAATTAATAGCCCAGATTGGATTGCCAGCGTTTCCAGCTATATAGAACTTTGAGTTCAGTTAGTGGAAAAAATAGTGGTTAGGGAAGTAAACATGGTCTGCATACCATATGAACAAGTTTTGAAAAATTTGGCGAATGATCGCATCCTTCTGATAGGCGGCTGCGGCTTCATTGGGCACAATTTTGCGATAGCTCTACGAAGAGCAGGAATATCGGTTATGGTCCTCGACAATTTGATGGTTAACAGCTTGATAGATAATACTTTTCACGATCAGGGAGACGTTGTTAAGCGAAAACTTAACCTTCATTTTTTGATGAGCAGGTTTGAGATGATGCGAGAGTATGGTGTTGATTTCCGGAATTGTGATGCTCGTAATTTCTCCGATATGGCTAATGTTTTCAATGAATACCAACCAACTAGAGTGGTGCATTTGGCTGCTATTGCCAGCGCTGTCGAAGCCCGAAAAAACCCAGGAAAATGCTTCGATTTACAACTAACGACATTACGAAACGTTTTGGAGTTATGCCGCTTGGATCATCGTGAAATGAAAACTTTGATGTTCCTGAGTTCCAGTACTATTTACGGTGACTTTAAAGATACGTGGGTTGATGAGACGACACGTCCTAGGCCCCGCGGGATATACGCTAATACTAAATATATGGGAGAAAGATTGGTTCGGACCTACTGTCACACAGATGGTTTGGGAGTATGTATAATTAGACCAAGCGCGCTATACGGGGAACGATGCGTCAGTAGACGAGTTAGTCAAGTATTCATAGAGAATGCTCTAGCCGGTCGGCCACTACTTTTGGAAGGAGGTGGAGCCGGATTGTTAGATTTCACTTATATAGAAGATCTAGTGGATGGGATGACTCGAGCGCTTGGCCTACATGGTGGTAATGGCACTTCTGATACCTTTAATCTAACTTTTGGAGATGCGCGGAGTATTGCCGACCTAGCAAATATAGTTAAAGAGGTTGTGCCAGGAGCTATTTTGAAAGATCGACCACAAGCGGTTGATAAACCTGTCCGAGGGACACTAAGAATGGATAAGGCAAAAAAGCGACTTGGATTCAGCCCCAAATGGTCTCTCGACGACGGGTACAGGAAATACTGTGAATGGTATGTAGGCGAGTGGGAAAAAGTTGTGAGATCAAATCTATGAAAACCGCTGTTATAATTTTTTCGAGACTTGGCTCATCTCGGTTACCAGGTAAGGCTTTGAAAGTCATTTCGGGAAAAACGCTTATCGATCGTGTGGTAGACCGTGTTCTCAAGGTCAAAGGCCAACCGATGGTGGTTGTAGCCGCATCGGAAAATTGTGCAGACGATGGTCTTGTCGAGCACTTACAACGTCGAGGCATCGATGTTTTTAGAGGACCAAGCGAGGATGTTGCAGCAAGGGCTGGGTTGTGCGCTGACTACTTTAAATTAGATCAGTTTGTCCGAATAAGTGGTGATAGTCCATTTATTGAGCCTGGATTAATAGATCTTGGCCTTGAACGAGCGTATAATGAAGAGATTGACTTGGTGACCAATGTTTTTCCTCGGACCTTTCCTGCTGGTGCAAGCGTCGAGATTATTCGAACTAAGGCTTTTAAGAAGGTGTTAGAGTGCGCCAATGATCCATATGATAGGGAGCATATAACAAGCTATTTTTACAAAAACCCTAATGAATTTCGGATCGCCAATTTCTTATCCCCAGATTGTACTCTTGGGAAAATAAATTTGGCAGTTGATACGATAGATGACTTAAAGCGAGCATGTTGGATGATTGAAACATTCGGCGAAAACCTTGATTTAAATTTAGCTGCCGAAAAATCTTGTCTCTGGAGGCCCACCAAATGAATTTCAAAACTATTACCCCTCCCCGAAAATTTGAAGTTGGATCAAACGAACAGAGGATCCAATTATCGCACGTAATGGATCTATTTCTAACTCCAGATGAACAGTTGACGCTTAAGACAGAGAAGGGCGGAGAGGTGGACATTTGTAGAAAAGAGTGGGGATACTATGCCACACCATCTTTGAATGGAAGGTTAAAGAAATTTGGTTACAAAAGTTGTTTGGTCGATAGTAGGGGAAGAAGATATATCCATATTGTAGAAAAAGAAAATATGGAAGTTTATTTTGATTATTTATCACAACAGAATATGAAAGTAATAGCTTGGCTGGATGATGAACATTTCGCAGATCTCGATGAAAAGCTTGAGGTTAAGTAATGGGGCTAGAGGTGCTAACAAGAAAAAGATCGTCGGAACAATTGTGGGAGAGTTCATTTCAGGCTCAAATAGACAGGAATGCATATAATACGGCGCCAGTCGAAGCATTGGTGCGAACTGTCTCGCATTATTTTAGAAGCAAAGAACTCATTTTTGGCAACGACGAGCAGCTTAAATTTTTGGAGGTTGGATGTGGTGCTGGGGCCAACTTAGGTTGGTTAGCCGAGCGGGGCATCGAAGCGAACGGAGTTGATATCTCTCCTACTGCTATTGAGTTGTGTAGGAAACTTTTCACAAAAAGGGCCCTTGAAAAAAAATTAGGAAAACTCATCCACGGCTGTGTGACAGAGCTTGAATTTGAAGATCAGACGTTTGACGGTGTTATCGAGTCATGTGTTTTTCAGCATCTTCAGAGCGAGGATCGTATTAAAGCACACGCAGAAGTAGTGCGAGTGTTAAAACCAGGAGCCCTTTTTGTTGGCCACATGTTGAGCCAGAATCATTCTACATTTCAGCGCTATCGCGGCACAACGGAAGAAATTGAACCAGGAACTCTTTTCCTGAGTAGAGGTGATTTAGAGGACAAAATAATGCTGGAAGACATAGGGTTGGCTCACTTTTTTGCAAAGCAAGAATTTATGGCTCTCCTGGAAGGTTGCTCTATTATCGATCCATGTGAAAGCACCTATGAGCTTCCACGGGAAGAAGCAAATCGACGAGGGTATGATAGTTACCGCCAGGCCATGTGGATTGTTTATGCTATAAAATAATGGCGTGGAGAAAACGCTCTAGTCTACGTGTCGAGAACCTTGGAAAAATGAATTTTTCCTGATCCTGGTATCAAAGGGGTTTGTTGGGAGGCATGGGGTGCCCAGCCTGTACCCGTTAAAATTTCAAATGTCGCGGGTATTCGGTTGTTTCCGTCGCCAAATTTTTGTGCATAGAGTTCGCCAGCTCGGACAAATAGTTCACGCGGTGGGGGCTGTCTACTTCTTTCAATAATAGTATTTGTTTCTCCCATCCCCCGGAGGTTTTGTATCAGCTCAAAGATATTGTCATATTTTACAATTATCGTATCTGTATCAGCTACTGGAAGTGCTAACCCTGCTCGCTGTAGCAGATGTGCAAGATCCTGTAAATTGGCGAACGGCGACACTCTAGGACTGATCCCCCCTTTAATTTCTATTTCTGCTAGATTCAATGACTCTCTCAATTCAAATAATGTTTTACCACCAAACATAGACGTTAATAATAATCCGTCTGGTTTTAATACCCGCCGTATTTGTTGAAAAACTCCGGGCAAGTCGTTAACCCAGTGTAACGAAAGGCAACTTATTACCGCATCTAAACTTTCAGGTGAAAAAGGGAGAAGTTCTTCGTCACAAACAAGAGCGGGCCCAATCGATAACGCTCGAGCAGCCATTTTTTCAGAGATGTCCGTATGGATTAAAGTTGGCTTGGGTAGTTCTTTAGGCCAAAAATTATCAATCAAACCGGTACGCCCACCGAGATTTAGAATTAAATTAAAACGCCGCCTGAAATCGAGCAATCGATCAGTTAGTCGCTGGACTGCACACTCCAGCAAAAAGTCGAAATCGTCCAACGAAGTTGCCGCTCTATCACGATTAATTTTCAGGAGCATTCTATCGAAAATTACAGGGTGTGACATTGGGGTTTAGCGCTTATAAGGTTATATGGATGGATTACAATGATTTTGGATATGGTAAACCATATTTTTTAACCTCTGTGAATCCCAAAGGCAGCATAGAGGTGCTCAAATACACTATTTTTTATATTAAGCCTAATGAGGACTTGTTTAGAGCACGTTGGCGACCTACGAATAAGTTACCGGTATATAAGGTCCGGAGGGTATTGGATACTGAATTCAAGTAATAGGAATTTTAAACGTTTGTATGGAGAAAATTATGTCTCGAATTGGTTTTATTGGTTTAGGTAATATGGGTGGGCCGATGGTGCGCAATTTAATCAAGGCGGGCCATTCCCTTAAAGTTTACGATTTGTCAGAAGAAGCCATAAATTTCGCTGTACAGTCTGGGGCTACCGCAACTAAATCCGTTAAAGAAGCTGCGACAGGAGTAGAGTTTGTAGTTACAATGGTGCCCGTTGGCGAAAATGTTAGAGAGGTCTTTCTTAGTGATGGTGTTCTAGCAGCAGCGGATCCAGGAACGGTTTTGATTGATTCTTCCACCATAGATGTGGCATCGGCACAGGCAGTTCATGCTGCTGCTAGGGCCGCTGGATTTAATATGGTGGATGCTCCTGTATCGGGTGGAGTTACGGGTGCCGATGCAGGGACACTTACATTTATGTGTGGAGGTGATCAAGACAGCTTTGAAAAGGCAAGACCTGTATTGATGGGCATGGGAAAGACTATAGTCCATTGCGGTGACGCCGGATTTGGACAAGCAACAAAGATTTGCAACAATATGTTGGCCGGAATTAATTCATTGGCGGCGGCTGAAGCTATGGTTATGGGGGAGAGACTAGGGGTTTCTCGGGAAGTGTTGTATGAGGTCATCTCAACTTCTACGGGAAGATCATATATATTTGAAACATCCAATCCCATGCCTAATGTTAGCAGTACCTCGCCTGCTAACAATAAGTTTAAGCCGGGCTTTATGGCTAAATTGATGTTGAAGGATTTGAGGTTATCGCAAGCTGCGGCCCAGGTAGCAGGTACTTCAACCCCGTTAGGTGCAGCGGCAACGGCAGCTTTTCAGCAGCTGGTAGATAACGGATTCGGGGATTTGGATACGTCCAGCATTATCAAGATAATTAATCCGGGGGTTGAATAACTTATTAAAGAATGGAGACAATTTATGTCCTCTTTATCTCATCTCAAGGTGCTGGATTTAACCAGTCATCTTTCTGGCCCATACTGCGCGATGATACTGGCAGATCATGGAGCTGACGTTGTGAAGATTGAAAATCCCAACGGTGGAGATCAATTACGAAAAACCCCTCCCTTCCAGGGTGGGGAAAGTGCCCCATTTATGCTCTGGAATAGAAACAAACGGTCTGTGGCTTTAAACTTAAAGCAGCCGGAAGGTTTGGAAAAATTAAAGAAAATGGTCGCAGTAGCAGACGTGTTAGTTGAGAATTTTAAACCTGGTACAGCTAAAAGATTAGGTATCGACTATGAAGCCGTATCCAAGCTTAACCCATCTATAATATACTGCTCTATTTCTGGTTTTGGTCAAACGGGCCCTTATTCACCTCGTGGCGGCTTCGATTTGATAGCATGCGGCATGTCCGGACTAATGTCGATTAATGGTCCTCCTGAAGGCCCCCCATATCGAATTCCAATGCCAGTTTCGGATTTGTGTGGTGGCATGAATGGGGCGATAGGAGTTTTGCTGGCATTGGTTGCGCGGAACCAAACGGGAAAGGGGCAACACGTCGACACGAGCCTTTTTGAAGCAGGGATATCGCTGGGCGTTTATGAAGCGGCAAATGTCTTTGCCACCGGTGAAGTTCCTGAACGGTTGGGACAAGCTCATCGCGGGAGTGCTCCATACCAATTATTCCCAACCGCAAATGGGTATATGACTATCGGCGGGGCACAAGAAAACTTTTGGAGAGGGACCTGTGAAATACTTGGTTGTCAGCACTTAGTTGAGGATCCTAGATTTGGATCCAAGGCGGACCGGGTGAAAAACAATAAAGAACTTGTGGCAGAATTGGAAGGCTTTTTCTTGAAAAGAACTACCCAAGAACTTTGCCAAAAATTTGATGAGGCAGGAATACCGGCTGGCCCCGTAATGAATCACGTAGAAGTTTTTGACGACCCACAAGCAATCCATAGAGAGATGATTGTGGAAACTGAGCATTCCAAGGTAGGAAAGATGAAAACGATAGGAATCCCTATAAAACTCTCGGATACTCCACCCGCGATCAGAATTGCAGCCCCACTCTTGGATGAGCACACAGAAGAAGTATTTAAAGATTGGCTAGCATAGTTTTCTATGGCTACAAGATCGTTTTGATAAATAATAGAGATAAATAGTTTGGTTTTCTAAAGATCAGTTTTCTAGTTTCAAATGTTGGAGAAAAAAGTGGCAGTTGTTGAAATTTATAGCTCGATGTGGTGCCCATTCTGCCATCGAGCCAAGCTATTATTAGATCGCAAAGGAGTTGAGTATAATGAAATAGATGTTGGCATTCATCCAGAGCTAAGGGAAGAAATGCTACAGCGTTCTGAAGGTCGTCATACGGTTCCGCAGATTTTTATTGATGATCAGGGAATCGGCGGTTGTGATGAATTGATTGAGTTGGATCGCACTGGGAAACTAGAAAAAATTATAGGAATAACTGCAGGGTAGAGATAGAACACCGATGAAAAAATTGAAAATGGCTTGTGTGCAGACCAACTCTGGATCAGATGTGGAAGCTAATATAGTGGAAGTTAGCGCAATGATCCGCGAAGCAAAGTCGATTGGGGCAAATTTTATCACGACGCCGGAGGTAGTGGGGATGCTTGAACCTGATAAGGAACAAGCATTTAGAAAAGCTCAAACGGAAAACGATCATCGTGTACTTATAGAGCTAAGTAATTTGGCTAAGACATTGAGTGTTTGGCTGTTAATTGGCTCCATCTCTGTTAAGTTATCTGCCACGAAGCTATCTAATAGAAGTTTTCTAATAGACCCTGGGGGAGCAGTAGTTGCTCGATATTCTAAAATTCATATGTTTGATGTCCAATTAGGTGATGGTAGCCAATATCGAGAATCGAGCACCTATTCGCCTGGCACTGAAGCAGTTCTCTCCAGTACCCCATGGGGTCCGATGGGTTTGACAATTTGTTATGACATTAGATTTCCCGAGCTTTATAGAGAACTTGCGCAAGCTGGTGCAAAAGTTATCTTTATACCCTCTGCGTTTACCCAAGTGACCGGAAAAGCACATTGGCATGTTTTACAAAGAGCCAGGGCAATAGAAACGGGATGCTTTATAGTTTCGCCGGCGCAGGTAGGATTACATGCTCAAAACCGGCAAACATTTGGACATTCAGTTATAGTTGATCCATGGGGTAATATAATAGCCGATGGTGGGACCAAGAAAGGTGTAATAGTCGCGGAGATAGATCTAGATCTTGTGGAAGAGGCACGGAAGAAAATACCGTCAATTTACCATGATCAGGAGTATTCGAAGTTGTCCAAAGAGGGTTTAAAGTAAGTTACCTGTGCTCATATTCATGAATTTATTGCGGCGATTTGCCGCCAAGCGGCTCTGATCTGAATCAAGAAGATCTCGCAAATTTTTATCCAAAGCAACTTCTAAATTTTCCATAATTAATTCATGATTTCGGTGAGCGGCGCCGAGAGGTTCTTTGATAATTGAATCTATCACGTTTAACGACTTTAAATCCTGTGCCGTTAATTTTAATGCATCGGCAGCTTCCGTAGCATGACTGCTACTTCTCCATAGGATTGACGCACAGCCTTCCGGGGAAATAACTGAGTAAATAGCATGCTCCAACATTAGAACACGATCTGCCGTAGCAAGTGCAATAGCTCCACCCGACCCCCCTTCTCCCAATATCACGGCAATGGTGGGAACATTTACTGACAAGCTTACCTCGATGGATCTGGCAATTGCTTCAGCTTGCCCCCGCTCCTCTGCTCCTATGCCTGGATATGCTCCGGCGGTATCTATGAATGTTAGAATCGGAAGTCGAAAGCGATCGGCTAGTTCCATAAGGCGTCTGGCTTTTCTATATCCTTCGGGTTTAGCCATTCCAAAGTTGGTATCGATTCGTTCTTGAGTTGTTTGGCCCTTCTCGGTTCCTATTACTATGACCGAGTGATTCTTAAACCGTGCAATTCCAGAGGTTATAGCCTTATCCTCGGCAAAATAGCGATCCCCTGCCAAAGGCATGAAATCTTGAAAAAGTTTAGTTATTACGTCTTTAATATGTGGGCGATTAGGATGTCGAGCGACCTGCACTTTTTGCCACGGAGAAAGCTTTTGATAAGTCGTTTCCAATTCTCTGTTGGCTTTCGTTTGTAGCCTTGTAATTTCAGTTGCTATGTTTATATCACCCTCGTCGGATAGGTGCCTTAGTTCTTCTATTTTACCTTCAAGTTCGGCAATTTGCTTTTCAAAATCAAGAAACACTAGCTTCAAACTCCAAAATATATAAACCAAAGATTTATTGTCTTTTATTACCTATTACCTGAGACATCGTTTAAAATATGTACTAGCAACTCTCCTCCGCTAATGGGTGATAAGAAGAAACAACTGATATCAATCGTTCCTGCAGCACATGGGTATAAATCTGTGTAGTTGAAATGTCCGAATGACCTAACATTTGCTGTAAACTTCTAAGATCAGCGCCTCCGTTTAAAAGGTGTGTAGCAAAAGCATGTCTTAGAACATGGGGCGAAACTTTACTCGGCTTTATGCCAACTTGTATAGCAAGTTCTTTGAGAAGTTGTCCCAATCTTCTACGTGTCAAATATCCTTGTTTGGAGCGAGAGGGAAACAAAAATTTTGATTCCCCGTTGGGCTTAAGAAAATTAATGCGTACCTTTTTGTAGGCTGCTAAAGCATCCACAGCTGCTTGAGTAAGTGGGACCATCCGTTCACGACCACCCTTTCCTTTGACAAATAGTATGTTGGGTTGGCGTCGAAAGGCTGTTTCCGGTAGGCTTACCAATTCAGAAACCCTTAGGCCCGTAGCGTAGGCGATTTCCAGTAGACAGGTTAGTCTCAACCCCTCTGGGGTCATCGATTGGTGTGCTGCTATCAAGAGCTTTTCTACTTCGCATTCGGACAAAACCTTTGGGAGCGCTTTGGACGTTTTGGGGCTATCGATATCTAAAGTTGGGTTGTCTAACTTAATGCCTTCGACATATAAGAATTTGAAAAATTGGCGAAGACTAGAAAGTTGTCGAGCCGATGTTCTAGTTCCAATACCGACCTCTGATAGGTGTTTTAAATAACTGCGAATATCATCAGTATCCGCGGTCTCGAATGATTTTTTATTGTTTTTTTGATAGTCACGAAATCGGCAGATATCACTCCGATATGCTTGACATGTATTAAAGGACGCCCCTCGTTCAGCAACAAGCATTTCAATGAATCGGTCTATAGTTTGCGGCAGTACTTCCTGCATTTTCAATTTCAAGCTAACTTTACTAAAAATTTGAGATCTTGGCTATCAAAGCCTCAAAGGCCAAACGCCTAGCTTCTTCGTTAAAGCCCAAAGTGTTTATACTCGAAACCATTAATATGAGATCATCTGCTGCTAAAGACTTTAATTTCAGTTCACCCAGACTAACCAAAAGGATGGCTATCGTTTCGCCTACGGCTTGTTCACCTATAGCCTCCTGGATAGCCCTTTTGTTAACGAATATGGAATGTGTTGAATCAGTTTTCAGTCCAGTACCGATTAATTCTCTCCAGGTTGATTTCGGTATGGGCTCTCCCACCGCCTCCATCAAGCTATACGCTAAACTTACCAGGCCTCTGCCTTCAATAGGGTCCTTTTCGAGAATTAGTTGTTTCCAGTTCTTTAATAGATATTCGTCCCATCCGATCAATCTGTCGCCAGTCAATATACGAATTAACGGCCAAACTTTGCTCCAATTTTTAACTCCTTCCGTATCTAGTTTTGATTCGGCAATCGCTAAATTTGCCCACGACTTGGCATTTTTTAGATCAGAATTGATAGAGTGTAATAGAGCAGCATCGGCGGCAAACCAACTAAACTCCGAGACTATGGGAATAGTCTTGAGAATCGGGTAGTAAAGATCTGCCATTTCAAAAAAGAAATTATCTCTTAACGCTATTGGCAAGGTTTGTTGTATTGCTTGGGCTTTTCCATAATTCGACTCCTGGGACAGAGCTAATCTATATAACAACGCTTGAGGCATAGATGTCACTTCAGTAAATGCCAGGGAAAGAGCCTTGTCTATCTCATCCTGCGGTATAGCTGTTGTTTCATATAATTTAACAACAGAAGCTTTCCCCATGATTCCTGATTTATATGCTTTGTCTGCTAATTGGAGCCTTAAATTGGATTTTATCGAAGGGTCTTCTAAATACGCTGTTAACAACCATTGGGGAAGGGCGCCTGGGTCGGGAGAAGGTAATCCATGTCTCGCTGACCTTAGCATAGCTACGTCGCGTGGCTTGATGATCGTTGAAGAAAGCGTTGGAAGCGACTCTGTATCGCCTGTGATAACTTGGATTAATGCTAAAAAGGTTTTATCTTCAGATTCATTAAGTTCACCTAACAATTGTATGCCAAAATCTACCTTGTCCCAGGAACTGTTTAACGCATCACAAAAAATCAAAGCTTTATGCCAGAATTTGGAGGGTGACTTTTCGAACCAAATTTTCGTTTTATTACAAGCGCTATCTAAATCATTAGTTACAAAATCTACATTCACAGAAAGTTTAGCGAGTTCCTCATTCTGAAATGATATTGGGATCTGTTTACTCAGATTTTTAAATTCTTGAAAATTCCCCATCTTAAATAAAGCGTATTTACGAAGTACTACAAGATTTTCTTTCGCTACCTCGGTTGGCGCTTCGGGGATGGTTGCTCTGGTTAGTAGTAAGCGTCGCCGCAATTCTCGTAGCACTTTACTATATGTAGTGTTGGGTAGCTGTTTAAGAAGCCTTACTATCAATGCGCGCGGAGTAGTTTTCCAAAAGCTCTTATGAAACCCTCCAGATGATGAGTCTATGGTTCCAATACTTTCAATATCTATGGTTTTCAATTCATTAACTTGGATGTGGTTTTTTTTCTTAATGGGACCAAACGTGTTTTGTTTTATAGAGCCATTCTTTACGTCTTTTGCTGGAAAAGTCTCAGTTGTAACGGATTTTTCAGGCAAAAGAGAACGTGGTTTTTGCTGAGCAATAGCGCCGCTTTGTAGGAGTAAAATAACTAGCGCGATGCCACATAGAATTTTTTTGATGTCACTGGAAACGCTCTTCATTAGAAATATCTCTTTCTATGAGTACAGCTGGTGCTGGAATATCCCAACTAGAAAGCCAGCCAAGTCCTCCGCATAAAGCGACGATGACAAATACAAGAACTATTATTGGTAGCCTCATTACAAAGAACCTAACAATACGATTGCCCCGTTGTTTGATATATTTTGGAATGAAATCGTAGCAACTCTCAGCATCAATTAAAATCTATATCTAGTTGAACAGCTTAAAAAATGTTAGAGATTAGTCTGTAGTTTAGTGCAGACCCTAACAAGAGATTAACGAGGATTCAATGAAACATGAGTCAAATATAACATCTTTTTTTGTTATGATTAATGTAGCGAAGAACCTGAGGTAATTAGCGAACTTAAAGTGAGTAGTGTTATTCCAAAAACAATTGCCCTTGTGGGGCTAATGGGGGCTGGTAAAACCAGTGTAGGTAGACGTTTAGCGCAACGGTTCAGTGTGCCGTTTGTTGATGCGGATCACGAAATCGAAGCAGCAGCAGGGTGCACGATAGCTGAGTTTTTTGATAAATATGGAGAGTCGGAGTTTAGAAAAGGAGAAAAGAGGGTCATCGCGAGAATATTGAGTAACGAGCCATGTATTTTAGCCACAGGTGGTGGCGCTTTTATGTCACTGGAAACTAGAAAATGTATACGAAAAACAGCGATATCATTGTGGCTCCGAGCTGAGCTTGATGTTTTGAAGACACGGCTTTCTGGCAGGTCAGGTCGACCACTTCTTAAAACGCCTAACCTGGATGAAACACTTAAAGCTCTAATAAACGAACGATATCCAGTCTATAGTGAAGCAGACCTTGTGGTAGACTCTAATACAGCTTCACTTGACGAGACAGTCGATAATGTTTTTAAAACCATAAACAAGTTTTTTTATTCGGGCATAAAATCGGAGTTATCGTGAACTCAAGGGATACCATTCGCGTTGAATTGGATGAACGGGCTTATGACATTTTTGTAGAGAACGGATTAATATACAAACTTGGTAAATTGGTTTTAGAGCGATTTGGACGATGCCGTACATTTATTATCACAGACCAGGAAATCGGTTCTCACTGGCTAACCCCTGTATGCAACTCTTTTTCATCTCACGGGTTAGAGGTAACAGCTATCACTTTGCCCGCAGGGGAAAGTACCAAATGTTTTCATCAATTAGAGCAAATAGTTAACCGGTTGTTGGACGCTCAAATTGGTCGAGACGGCATTGTAATAGCTCTAGGTGGAGGGGTGATAGGAGATTTGGCAGGCTTTACAGCGGCTATAACACTGCGCGGTGTAGATGTCGTGCAGGTGCCAACGACACTTTTGGCACAGGTAGATAGCTCGGTTGGGGGTAAAACAGCTATAAATACCCGCCAGGGCAAGAATCTTGTCGGTAGTTTTTACCAACCGAGTTTGGTCGTTATCGATCCCCAAGTCCTAGAAACGCTTCCGGCGCGGCAACTGCTAGCTGGTTACGCGGAAGTTTTGAAATATGGATTAATAAAAGATAGACAGTTTTTTGAGTGGTTGGAAGAAAATGGTCAAAAGATCCTTAGAGGCGATGCGATGGCAAGACAAAATGCAATAGTGCAAAGCTGTCGAATTAAAGCGGGTATTGTTGAATCAGATGAGACCGAGCAAAACCAGAGGGCAATTCTAAATTTCGGCCACACGTTTGGCCATGCATTAGAAGCTGAAGCAGGTTTCGATGATAAGTTATTGCATGGGGAAGCCGTCAGTATTGGAATGATGATGGCCATGGAACTGTCAAAAGTAATGGGGTTGTTGCAAGGTCAAGAAGTGGTGAGAGTGCGAAAACACATAGCAGACATGGGGCTTCCAGTTAACGCGCAATCCATTACAAAAGCATCTACTTGGAAACCCGATAGTTTGATAGAACATATGCGTCATGACAAGAAAGTGCTGGACGGTCGGATGCGCTTCGTTCTGGCTAAAGAGATAGGGAAGTCTTTTGTTACTGCCGACGTTCAGGAACGTGACATTTATGGAGTAGTTTCAAAGTCGTTGGAAGGACTTTTTTGATCGACTTTGAAGGTTAAATCTACGCGCCAATTACTTTTGGATGGGTTATGTTTGAAATAATAAACGTTGCGCAGTCGCTGATAGTTAGTCTCGTAGCTATCGTGGTTCTTTTGTTTCTATCTGCATTTTTTTCAGGGTCTGAAACGGCATTAACGGCTGCTTCAGAGGCTAGATTGCACCAGTTATCATTGAGAGGTAACCGCCGGGCTAGCGCAGTCCTGCGGCTGCGCCGGCAAAACGATATGCTTATTGGCACAATCCTTATAGGTAATAATATTACCAACATTGCTGCATCGGCTTTAGCTACAAGTGTTTTGATTGGATTATTCGATGACGTAGGGGTTGCATATGCAATGATTGGTATGACGGTCCTTGTTGTTATCTTTGCGGAAGTTCTACCAAAAACATTTGCTATTAATAATGCGGATAGATCGGCTTTGGCCGTGGCCCCATTTGTTAGATATTTTGTCTGGATACTGCGCCCATTTAGTGTAGCAGTTAGATCCTTAGTTAATCTGTTATTAAAGTTGTTCGGTGCCAGAGGATCTGCGACTTTTGGAGAGGAGGAACGTGAAGAGGAATTACGGGGGTTAATAGAGCTACACCGAGGACCTGGTCCTGAGGTAAGTGAAGAAAGAGCTATGCTCCGAAGTATATTGGATCTTGGCGAGGTGTCTGTGGAGGAAATTATGACCCACAGAAGAAACGTCGCAATGATAAATGCAGATTTACCGATCGATAAGATACTTGACGAGTTGATGGAAAGTCCGTTTACCCGAGTGCCACTATATCAAGGAGACCCCGATGAGATAGTTGGTATTTTGCATGGTAAGGCACTTCTCCGAGCTATCCGTGGACAAGTTGGAGAAGATGTATCGGATATAGATATCGTTGAGATCGCTAATGCGCCCTGGTTTATTCCTGAATCATCGAATTTATTGGACCAACTGCAGGCATTTCGAGCTCGTAAAGAGCATTTCGCGGTCGTAGTAGATGAATATGGTACTCTGCAGGGGGTTGTGACCCTAGAGGATATCCTAGAGGAAATAGTTGGTAACATCGATGACGAACATGACGTTGCAGTTCACGGGGTTCGACCACAGTCAGATGGGTCGTACATAATCAACGGCTCGGTTACGTTAAGGGACCTGAACAGAGATCTGGATTGGAGCTTGCCTGACGAAGATGCTGCAACAATTGCAGGATTAATTTTGCATGAAGCGAGAGTGATCCCCACTGTAGGTCAGGAGTTTTTATTTTATGGGTTTCGGTATAGAATTCTGCGGAGGCATAGGAATCAGGTAACGCAACTGCGGGTGTGGCCTGAAAACAGCGAATCGTCCTCGGAGGAGTGAAATAGCAATAAGGTTTTTCATGAGGTTACCAGCATATTACTCGGCTTCTATGCTTAAGGCGTGCACTGGTCCATCCAATTCTTCCTTCAGTATACTATATATACGCCGTTGTTTTTCCAAGCGTGTTTTCCCGTAGAATTCCAATGATGAAATTTTAATGCGAAAATGGGTTTCCCCTTCTGGTCGAGCACCTACGTGTCCCGCGTGGAGGGCAGACTCATCGATGATTTTGAGGTGAGTAGGAGTTAATTCTTTTGTGAGTTTTTTTTCTATTCTATCAGCTATTGACATTATATCTTTCTATAAGTGGAGATTTCTAACTTTAAGGGAGACATTTGTCTGGAAACTTACTAGTAGTTCAACTTAGTATTCTAACGTAACGTATAAATGAAAGTCAAAAGACGTGATTAATTCCAATAAAACACGCCGCAATGAAGAGGCATTGCGGATAGACCTACCGAAGGAAAGTGAGCAGCCTGGTCGATGCGATTTTGCTGGATGTAAGCTTGGTGGACTCTATAAAGCGCCAAAGGGCCCTCGAAGGCTAAGAGATTACTATTTTTTTTGTCTCGAACACGTGCGGGAATACAATAAATCCTGGAATTATAATGCCGGTCTAAGTGAACGAGAATTGGAAGAGTCGATAAGGCGATCAACCACTTGGGAAAGGCCCAGTTGGCCCTTTGGAGCTCAAAAGACGTATTTTTCGAATTTCAATGGTGATAAAATCAGGGATATATTTGGTTTTTTTGATGGCGATCACGTAAGATACAGTCAAACGCGGAGTCATAGGGACACCCAACCCAGGAGTGGGAATTTTTCGGAGTTAGAATTGGAAGCTCTTGACGTAATGGAGTTAAAACTGCCAATAGATGGTGCCAAGTTAAAATCAAAGTATAAATATTTGGCAAAACTTAATCACCCCGACCGAAACGGTGGTGATAAGGATGCAGAAGAAAGGTTAAAATTGATTAACGAGGCATATACGACACTTAAGCAGTTTTTAGCAGCAAATTAGGTTTCATCTTTCATCTGAAATAGATTATTACATTTCACCCCAACAAATTCGGATTAAATCCATGTCGGAAAAAGATAACAACGAACGGAAACAAGCACATCATATTGAAGCGCCAGATACAGAGGTGTCTGTAAAGAAGGCCTTTGGTATTGAGCTAGATATTAAAGTTCCAGCATTCAGTGAGCCCAGCGAGTACGTCCCGGCGATTGATGATACTTACTTGTTTGATAGAGATACAACAATGGCAATTCTAGCAGGGTTTTCGCACAATAGACGGGTGATGATACAGGGATACCATGGCACAGGAAAATCAACTCATATCGAACAGGTGGCTGCGAGACTGAACTGGCCTTGCATTCGCGTAAATCTAGACAGTCATATCAGCCGAATTGACTTGATTGGTAAGGATGCCATCGTTCTAAAAGACAGTAAACAGATTACGGAATTTAGAGAGGGGATTTTGCCGTGGTCTCTGCAAAATCCGACGGCTTTAGTCTTTGATGAGTACGATGCTGGACGTGCTGATGTGATGTTTGTTATTCAGCGTGTCCTAGAGCAAGATGGGCGAATGACTTTGTTGGACACAAATAGAGTAATTACCCCCAACCCTTGTTTTCGTCTATTTGCTACAGCTAATACAGTAGGACTCGGGGATACCACTGGCCTTTATCACGGCACACAACAGATAAATCAGGGGCAGATGGATCGATGGAACATAGTGACGACTTTGAACTATCTTAGCCACGAGGCCGAATGCGGAATTGTTTTGTCTAAGTCACCCGAATATAATTCCGGTGACGGTAAGAGCCAGATAGAATCGATGGTTGCTTTGGCCGATTTAACCCGGCAAGGGTTCATGGCCGGGGACATCTCCACCGTAATGTCACCGCGAACAGTAATTACTTGGGCTGAAAATGCCAAAATCTTCGGTGGCGATATAGGCTTTGCTTTTAGACTTAGCTTTCTCAATAAATGCGATGAAGTGGAACGCCCTACGGTTAGTGAATATTATCAGCGGTGCTTCGGTGAAGAATTGCTTGATAGCAATATAGAAGCGTCTCAAGCTACTCAACCATAGAATGGAGCTTTCAATGGTGAGTTCACCGAGCGACGATGATCATCCGGTAGAAGTATTTAAGAGATCGACGGCTGCCTGCGTTCGAGCGATGTCCGGGGAGCGGGAAATTGAGGTTAGCTATGGTGCTGAGACGCCAAGTGTTTCTGGAGAGCGCGTGAGGCTGCCTTTACCTCCTCGAGATCTCGATCCTATCGAAATTGCGAAAGTAAGAGGCGAGGCGGACAGTATATCTCTAAAAAAGCGATATCATGATGCCGCTGTTCATGCATCGCGAACGCCATCTAGTCAAGCGGCGAGAGAAATTTTTGATGCCGTTGAGCAAGCCAGGGTCGAAGCAATTGGAGCAAATCGAATGGCTGGTGTTGCGCAAAATCTTGAGCAAGCTCTGGATGATCGGTACCGCAGGCGAGGCTTTGAGCGTCTAGGTAATAAGGATGATGCTGCTCTTACTGATGTGATTCATTTGTTGGCGCGAGAAGCTCTTACGGGTCAGGCTCCCCCGCCATCAACTCGCCGTGTGGTAGACCTTTGGCGACCCTGGGTAAGTTCTAAAATTGGTGGAACTTTAAATGGCTTAGAAACGTTTTTGTCTGATCAGTCTGCCTACGCAGAACATGCACGCCAATTAATTATGGATTTAGACCTTGAAATTGGCGACGAAGGATTACCCGATGACGATTCTAGTGAAAGCCAGGATGATAGTGATGGCGGCGACTCCGACGAAATGAACGATTCTGGGACACGTGGTGCTAGTGAGGACGGCGAAGAGTCAGAAATGATCCCGTCGGAAATGGAAGCAGGTGACGAGACGGCAGACGGCGAGGATGGTGAGGATATGGATATGGAACCGGGTGGTGGTGATGAGGAGCCAGCAAATCCCGGCACACCCCCAATGTTTCATAACTCAGAAGACGGACGTGCAGCCGTTTACAAAGCCTACACGACTGAAAATGATGAAATAATACCAGCCGCGGAACTTTGTGATCCAGAGGAATTGGCACGACTAAGAGCTCTACTGGATCAGCAATTAAATCATCTGCAAGGGTTAATTGGAAAATTAGCTAATAGGCTTCAACGGAAATTACTCGCCCAACAGAATAGATCTTGGCTGTTCGATCTTGATGAGGGGATATTAGATGCTGGCCGCCTATCAAGAGTGGTAACGGCACCTCTGTTTCCCCTGTCATACAAGATGGAAAAAGACATGGAATTTAGAGACACCGTTGTGTCTTTGTTGATTGATAATTCCGGTTCCATGAGAGGAAGACCTATAACTATT
>CAYFGZ010000042.1:0-28761 GCA_964342575.1 uncultured Nisaea sp.
CCCAAAGATCGAGGAGGTCTAGGCCTCGACCAAATTGGAATGGCGGCCACGTATGAAGAAATGAATAGGTCTATTTTTGGACCGGTCTGTTTTAACTGTTCCGCACCGGACGACGGAAATATGTTTGTTCTTAATAAAGTAGCCACTAAAGAGCAGAAAGATAAGTGGCTGCAGCCAATTATAGATGGAGCAGTAAGATCATCTTTTGTTATGACCGAACCTCACCCTGGCTCGGGATCAGATCCTTCTATGATGCTAACTAGAGCCGAGCCTGTGGGAAATTCAAAATGGAAAATTACGGGACACAAATGGTTTATAACAGGTGCTGAAGTGGCTGAGCATTTTATATTGATGGCAAAAACATCAGACGATCCAAGAAGAGGTCTTACGGCCTTTATGTTCCATAAAGATCAACCCGGATGGGAAATAATTCGCCGAATAGACATAATGGGACCTGAAGAACACGGAGGCCATTGCGAACTAAAATTTGATGGGTTAGAGATCGACGATTCTGACCGACTTATGGAAGTTGGCGACGGATTAAAACTTACCCAAATTAGACTGGGAACGGCGCGATTAACCCACTGCATGCGTTGGCTTGGCCTAGCAAAGCGTTCAATGGAACTTGCGTCTGAATACGTAGAACAGCGCGAAAGCTTTAACATTAAATTAGCGGATCGGGAAAGTGTGCAAATGATGCTAGGCGGGCTGGCTGCCGATATCGAACTTGGGCGTCTAATCACCATGCGAGCTGCTTGGAAACTGGCCGCCGGAGACTTTGCAAGAAAGGAAGTTTCTATGGCTAAAAATCATGTCGCAGAAACTCTCCATCGAGCCGTAGATACGGCATTACAACTTAACGGAGCGCGAGGCTATTCGAAGGATACCCCTCTAGAATGGATTTACAGGTATGCCCGGCAGGCTCGATTAGTAGATGGGGCGTCCGAGGTTCATAAGATGGTCTTATCCAGAATTTACCGAAATGAAGGAATAAATTTTTGGTCCTGGGGGATATAGCTTGCCGAAACTCCAGCCAGGCGTTGTAGCTGAGTGGTTAAAAAATCAAACCGACGCTATTGAAACAAATATACTGAAAATCAAGCCTTTATATGGCGGAGCCTCCATGGAGACTTGGTTAATTTCTGCAGATTTTAATGGTGGATCATTTGATGGTATAATCGATTTGATTCTAAGGACCGACCCAGATGCGGCACTTCCGCAAAGCATCGGAGCGTTACGAGAGTTTCAGGTTCTCCAAATAGTAAATTCTGAGAACATAATCACGCCTAAGCCCCTATTTGTCGATTCCGAAGGCATATTATGTGGAAAACCGGCTTTTTTCATGACGAGTATCAGCGGAAATCCGGCTGTACAAACTGACAATATACTTTTTAAAGACCCCAAGTCTATTCCAACATCTTTTACTAAAACAATTGGCCGACAGCTAGCAAGAATACATAATATTGATCCTGCGAAAACACTCATAAATCTGTTACACTCGAGGGGGCAGCAACCCCGAATAGAGTATTTTTGGGAACAATTAGATCAGATTCCATTTTCACTACCCACGATTGAATGGGCAATCCGTTGGCTAAATATGAACCTATCCGAAACAAATGCCCCGACTTTATGCCACGGCGACTTTCGTTCCAGCAATATAATGCGCGACAACCAAACTTTAACAGGAATAATTGACTGGGAATTTGCACATTATGGCAATCCTCTGGAAGACCTTGGATGGTTTTGCGCTCGATGCTGGCGTTACGGTAACGACACGAAGAGAGCCGGAGGCGTTGGCGAGCTCAAAGACCTAATGGCTGGATACGAAGAAGAAGCACACAACACGATAGACTGGTCACTACTTCCATATTGGGAAGTCAACGCAACAGTTCATTGGTCCATCATAGCTCACCAGCAAGGTTTAAGGTATTGTAATGATAGCAAGAAAAGTCTGGAACTCGTTCTGACGGGAGAAAAAGCAGCTGAGATAGAATATGATCTCCTTGAGCAAATTCGCAATTTTAAAGGCTAAAAATTATGCCAAATAATCATAAAACTGAAAAAATATTAAGAGCCGTAAACCTTTTGTTTGCCGACGAGATAACGCCTAACTTGCCCAAAGATAAAGTTGAGATTGCATCGATGATCTTAAAAGGATTAGAGATTGCGATACGCTATTCGAGGATCAATGAAGGTTCTAAAGAGTGTCTGCCAAAATATTCGTTTAATAACAGGATTCCGGACGCTGAACTCGATGATATTGCGAACAAAATCCGAAATGGCAATTTTGATGATGAGTTGTTAGGTCCCATCTTCGAGTATCTGGAAAAAGAAGTAAGTTCGCGTCTTTTAAAATCTAACCCTGATTTCGTCACTGATAAAAAGTTTTCACAATTCACCGCTGGATAGATTGTTTAATTATACAAACTATTTATTAAAATCTACCAAATCATTTGAAAGATCCAGAATTGGAAGCTATCGGCTGTAGCTCTCTGGCCTTAAGTTCTATCGTTGGCAAAAGGTCTCTTACCAAGTCGTTATCTAGATCCTTCGCTACATCTGGGTAGCCCGCACATCTTATCATATCACCCAATTTTCCGGCCTTTAACACATCTAAGGTCCATTCTAAAGGGTCCGGTACAACCGTCTTGTCCCAATAGTACCTCAAATTCTTGTTTCTCGGCCCATAATGGTAGTGAGGCTGCAAGCGAAAGCAGTCGAACGCCAGAATCTCTGTTTCTTCCGAGTATTCGTGACTAGCGCTACCGCATAAATCAGTCAGAACGTGTATGGCCAAGCCTCCATCGTCACCAAGCGTTCTAAGTTCCAATCCAAAACGAATATTCCCGGCTTCGAATATGTGGTCACCTCTGTTATGTTTTACTAATTGAATACTATTTTTAAATTTATCCCTCGCCAACTGTTCTACTTGGCGAAGTACCGTCTTTATCTTTTCCATGTCAATATTGGCTGCAACCTTTTTATATCCCGCTGCTGACAACATTGCCGGCAAGCGGGTCTTTAGTTGCTTGATACTCCAACCAATCGGATTACCGTCTGCGATTGGGTCAATCTGGCAAATTTTGGGTTTTCCATCCGGATCATAGATATAGGTCTGTTGCACATGAAAACAGTTAAACTGTAGCAAAGTTTTCTCTCCAGATTTCTCTGTAGATCTAATCTGAATGATCACACCTTGATCAGCATGATGTTGTATATTTGCATCCCATTGCTCATGCCAAATGGCAAAAAATATGGGTCCTGCATCCACTTTAGAATAGTCTGTTTTCATTAACCCCTCCCCCGAGCGTAATTTACCAGATAGAGTCAGTAAAAAAAGTGTGAAACACTTTAAACTAGAATAAACCTGGTTTAATAAATAAGGCAACACACCTTGTAATCTAAATTATAACGATACAGCTTACTTTTTCAAACAGCTTACTAAACTGAGTTGGTTACTTAACTTTACATTAGAGGAATAATAAAATGATTTATGAACTTAGAATTTACCATTGTGTACCGGGCCGGTTGCCGGCCCTCCTAAAACGTTTTGAGACCATAACTCTTAAACTTTGGGAAAGGCACGGAATACGTCAAGCTGGATTCTGGACCGTAGGTATAGGCGATTCAAACCAGGATCTTTATTACCTATTAGCTTGGGAATCATTGGCAGAACGTGAACAAAAATGGGATGCTTTCGCAAGCGACCCCGAATGGCTCGAAAAACGTGCTGGGACTGAGGCAGATGGGCAAATAGTCGCGTCAGTTAATAATCAAATCTTGATGCCTACTGCCTTTTCGTCGGTTAAGTGAATTGGACGCGACTCTAAAATAACTTTTTTTGCCTAATCACTATTGTGTACCTATCAGGCGATAACGATAACCGCCATCTGCGTGGCCAATGACATGTCCCATGGTTGGGGATCCAAAATGGGCAGGACACAGTAACGTGTCAGTGTCAGCGATTCGTTCTAACATGTTCGCTCTACTAATCGCTGACAACTTTGGGTCTTCACACGCCCTGCTGGACCATTCCGGTTTGATCAGCTGTAACGGGTGGTGAATGACATCACCGCTCATCAGTGCGGTCTCATTACCAGACTTTAGATTTAACATAACGTGGCCCGGCGTGTGCCCCGGAGCCGGCTCAAGCCACATGCCGTTATCTATCTGATGGCTATCCTCCACAATTAGGGCTTGTCCAGCCTCAACAACGGGAAGTACGCTGTCTTCGTAGACCAAAGGAACAGGTACGGTCTCGCCCAACCTATAGCGTTGCTCCCACAATTCGTATTCATTACGTGAGAAAATATATTTGGCATTTGGAAAAGTCGGGACCCAACGTCCATTCACCAATCGTGTATTCCACCCCACGTGATCCACATGCAGATGCGTACACAAAACAAAGTCTACATCTCCCGGAGTTACTCCTACATTAGCCAATTCATCCAAGAAAGGTCCATCTTGCATATGCCAGGTTGGTCTTGCTGGTCGGGGTTTATGGTTTCCGACGCACGTGTCGACCAAAATAGTGTGATGTGGGGTCTTCACAACATATGATTGTATACACAAAATAACTTCTAAAGTGTCCGGATCTATATACCTAGGCATCAACCAATCTCTATGTGTCTCCACTACGTCTCTCGTTGCATCCGGAAAAAACGAAAACGTATCGAAAATAGGGACTTCACTTTCGATGGCCCTATGAATTTCTAACTCACCTAATTTGAACATCTCTTTCCCTCTATTTTCTTACTGACTTCGGATACTCATCTACTTATACGAATCCTTTTCCTTACTTGCCAAAGCATCACCTATTAAAATTCTTGCGGGCGGCGCCTTACCATCTTGATCTTCCCCAAAATACACCGTTGTGTGGGGGAATGGTAATTCAATACCTTCCTGATCAAATCGTTTTTTAACTAACCTTAAAAACTCGCGCTTAACCGCCCATTGCATTATTGGTTCAGTCTTGATCCGAGATCTGATTATTACGGCACTATCAGCAAGCTCTTGGACTCCCATCACTTGTATAGGCTCTAGAATTTTATCACCCCATATTTCATCGGACTGAAGTGAAGCACAGATTTCCTTTAGAATCTCACTAACCGCATCAGTATCTTCCCGATAGGCGATACCAATATCCAAAAGCGCATATGAAAAATCTTTTGTCAGGTTTTCAACGGTCGTGACGTCACCAAATGGTACCGTATGCACGGTACCTGCAACGTCCCTTAGTCTAATAGTACGTATGGAAAGATCTTCTACCAAACCAGTATGGCCGCCAACCGTTACCACGTCTCCCACCGCAATAGTATCCTCGATTAGAATAAAAAGGCCCGTAATTATATCCCGAACAAGAGCTTGAGAACCAAACCCAATTGCCAAACCGATTACCCCAGCACCAGCTAAAAGCGGCGCAATATCCACACCTATTTCTGCCAGTACAATTAAACTTCCAAAGATAAAAAGTGCTATTAGGATTGCGCGTCGCAACAAAGGTAAAAGAGTTCTACTGCGGCTGCCTATCCGTAGATCAGAACCCGCGTCTTCAGATTTAACCAACATTTTGGAAATAAAACTTGATGAAAATTCCCACGCTACTACGCAAACAATCACAACAAGGAAAATGGTTCCAACACTTTTCATAATCTGACCGCGAAGTTCGACCGATATAGCGGAAAATAGATTTACTTCCCATCCAGCCAGGATCATTAATAAGACTGAAACTAATATAACCGCATCTACTGCCTTCCTTAGTACTGGTCTGTACAGACTGCTCCTTTTCAATAAACCCGGAAACCTCTCATCTAACTCTGGATCAATCCTAAATACTCGATCTATTGAGCGTCGAATTATCAACGACAGTAATCCGCCAGCTATGACTAAAAAGACAGTGATTCCTGTACTTTTTACAAGAAACATAAACCCATTTTGAGCTCCCGAGCTAAAAACACAAAAGACCAAAAAAATGTAAACTAACGCCAACACATGCCAAATTTCGGCCAAATGTTTCCTAATTTGACTAGTCCCTCTGCCCCTGACAACCGTGGCAAACTGCTCTTTCGATTGTAGAACTAGAATCGCCAACAAAACCGAAAAAACTGCGGCTGATAAAACTTCTACTATGGCTGCAACTCCGAGGCTGGCTATCAAACTAAGTATTTTCGAAAATGTATAACCAACCACCCCAAATAATGCCAAACGTCGGACCCAAATGTACAAATATGCCGAAGTAGCTGCTGCTAGTGGAACAGGCCGTAATGCGTCAGCGTAAGGAGCTAATATTAAACGCGAGACAACACCAATCCCCCCTATTAGGGCGATGGCATTTATAATTATCCGTGCGATCTCCGTAGCATGTGGAGACCTAACAATTATTCCCAGGACAATATAACCCAACGCCAGCACTGCTCCGACGCTCACCGCATCGAGTATCCCAGTGGTGATTCCGGTAATAAATCGCCCTTGAATCGTTCCCAAATTAGTTTCTCGAAGACGCCTGATCGTGGGCCTGAAAAATAAGGTAACAAACCAATGAGCAATAATAGCCACAACAATGGGAAAAGCTGCGCCGTAGAAGCCTAACTCAAGCCAAAACGCCCTTTTTTTAGGGTCAATATACTGTAAATACAACCACTCCGGAAGTTTTACCAGATCACTCGTGTTTTCTCCAAACGCCGCCAAAGCCGAAAAAAATCTGTCAGTTTGGTGTCGGGCTTTTTCGAAAAGTTTTTGGTCGAGCATAGAGACTTTATTCGAATTCTGGTCTTTGACAGCGCGCGTTAAATCAAGAGCTGTTCCTTGCTGTTGCTCCATCTGTTTCTTTATTATAATCAAATTTTCCAAAAACCGCTGCCGTTGCTCAGCATTCTCAATCGTCTCTATTAATATATCCAGAGTTTGACCACCGTATTTGGTATTCAGCGTGGATGTGTCTGACCAACCAGACGAAATAGGTAGTAGCGTTAAGAGCCAAAAAAGTAGCGCGAGGTTTGTTTTTTTGAGCTTATTTAATTTACACATCACAAATAAAGCCAAACATAATATGGCCCCTCTTAGAGGGCGGGCAGAAAACTATCACCGCGTACAATTATTTTGTAACCGATGAGCGGCATTTTATCTACTCCGAAAGTACAATCGCCTCAGGAGGTGTATTCCCCATAATCAAATCGGCCCCTTTTTCGCCAATCATCATAGCACCCGCATTTAGATTTGCGGAAAGCATAGAGGGCATTATTGATGCATCAATGACCCGCAGTCCTTCAACGCCTTTAACTCTTAACTGATCATCCACTACTGCAGTTTGATCACTGTCTGGCCCCATTCTGCATGTCCCCATTACGTGATACGTGGTGCTTCCCCAGTGTCTTGCCGCCTCTAGAAACTCGTCATCCGATTGAATATGGACTCCAGGGTACTCCTCCCCATCAAAGTACGGCCTCATCGGACTTGTATGCATCAGCTGACGAGCTAACTTCATAGCGCTAATAGTAACTCTTCGGTCATTTTCCTCAGCCAAATAATTAGGCTGTATTAGCGGTTTATCAAAAGGGTCCGAAGATCGGGCACGAACCCAGCCCTTACTTTCAGGCCTATGCTGCCACGCTGCCACGGTAAAACCAGGATGATCCGCCAGTAACCCATGATTTCCCAGTTTATAGCTCGCAGGAGCAAAAACGAATTGGATATCATTGCTTTTTATAGTTGGATCAGAATGCCAGAAACCGTATACCATGGACGGGCTCAGATTTAATATGCTCTTCCCGCCAATAAAGTACTTTAACACCTCGCCTATGAAAGCCACTCCTTTGGATTGTTCATTAATCGTTTTAATTCCTTTTACCCTTCCACAGAAACGAGGTGCGTAATGATCACGTAAGTTTTCACCCACCCCGGGCAACTCATGTACGAGATCGATTCCAATTGATTGTAAAAGCTTTCCAGGTCCTATTCCTGACAACTGGAGTAATTGAGGAGAATTAATTGTGCCGCCGGATAATACTATTTCTCTATTTGCTCTAATAGTCCGAACATCGCCACCTCTACCACCTAAACTATATTGCACTCCTATTGCACGTTTGCCCTCTAGCAGAACTTTTGTAACTAAAGCATTTGTTAAAACGGTCAAATTTGGTCTTGATTTTGCTGGGTTTAAAAATGCTCGCGCAGTGCTGACACGTCGCCTTTTATATGCTGTTCGTTGAACATACGAAATACCTTCCTGCTTCTCTCCGTTGTAATCCGGGTTTCGGGGTATACCTATCTCTTCTGCGCCAGCAATAAATGCCTCGCAGAGAGGGTGTCTATAGTTCAAATTTGTTACTTGTAGGCTTCCGTCTCTACCACGAAAAGTTTCATCACCTTCTCCAATTCGCTGTTCACAACGCTTAAAGTAAGGCAAAATGTCGGAATATCCCCAACCTTTATTGCCCCGCTGCGCCCAACTATCGTAGTCCATGCGTTGACCGCGATTATAGATATGACCGTTTATTGAGCTGGAACCACCAAGTGTCTTTCCTCTAGGGACGTCTATGGCTCTATCTGCAGTCCAATAACTTGGCTCAGCCTGATACAACCAGTTAACTTTAGAATTGTACAAAGTCTTGATAAAGCCGGCCGGAATATGAATAAACGGATTCGTATCTTTAGGCCCCGCTTCCAGTATACAAATATTATTCTTGCCATCCTCACTAAGCCTATTCGCTAGAATACAGCCAGCTGACCCCGCCCCAATAATTATATAATCAAAATTATCCAGCATCTTTACCCCGATCAATCGGGCACTACGATCGGTTCAAGCGGATCCTTACCAAGAACCATATCAGAACCTTTCTCAGCTATCATCATAGCACCCGCATTTAGATTAGCAGAAAGCATAGAAGGCATTATCGATGCATCAATCACCCTCAAACAGTCAACTCCACGAACTTGCAACTTATCATTAACCACGGAAGTCTTGTCCGATTCTGGCCCCATTCTACAAGTCCCCATCAAATGAAACGTAGTTGTCCCTCGCTCCCGCGCCACCTGGAGAAGCTCATCATCAGTTTGCACGGATTCACCAGGATACTGCTCAAAATCAAAATAAGGTTCAAGAGGTTCCGTTCGCATTAATCGGCGAGCTAATTTCATACCAGCAAGTAACACTGTGCGATCCCCCTCCTCTTCAAGATAATTTGGTTGGATTGAAGGAGGCTCAAATGGATTAACTGACTTAACTTTAACAAAACCCTTGCTTTCGGGTCTCTGCTGCCAAGAGGCAACAGTAAACCCGGGCTGATCATCTAACCGAGACTGCACACCTTCCTTGTAACTAGCGGGGGTGAATGTGAGCTGCAGATCATGGTTACGAACCGCCTCGTTAGAATGCCAAAAACAATAGACTAAGGTCGGACTCAGGTTAACAATGCTACTGCGGCCCGCGAAGTATTTGGCAACCTCAGCCCAAAGTTTGAGCCCACGCGCTTTTTCATTAATCGTGTCAATATTTTTTGCCCTCGCAGTGAATCTTGGTGCGTAATGATCTTTTAGATTTTCGCCCACCCCTGGCAGATCATGAACTACCTCTATTCCCAAATCTCGTAGCAAATGCCCAGGTCCAACACCTGACAATTGTAAAAGCTGTGGCGAGTTTACTGCACCGCCCGACAAAATTACCTCCTTACCGGCCCGAACTTCCTTTAAAACACCATTTGCCCCACCCTTTTTGAACGCTACGCCAACAGCCCGTTTACCTTCGAGTAAGACTTTTGTAGCTTGCGAATTTGTGAGGACCGTCAGATTACTGCGAGATTTAGCCGGATTTAAGAATGCCTTAGCAGAGCTAATTCTTCGCCCCTTATGAGTTGTCCTTTGCACATAAGAAACTCCCTCTTGTTCCACACCGTTGTAGTCGTGGTTCGTCGGTATCCCTAATGAATTAGCCCCTTTTATAAAAGCGTCGCAAAGCGGATGCTTCCAGTCCAAATCATTTATTGTAAGATTACCGTCACGCCCGCGGTAAAGATCTTTCCCATCTCCAATTCGTCGCTCACACCGTTTAAAGTACGGTAGTACATCGGCATAACCCCAACCTCTATTTCCTCGTTGGGCCCAGCTATCGAAATCCATCTTTTGGCCTCTGTTATAAACATGACCGTTGATTGAACTTGAACCTCCTAATGTTTTACCTCTGGGAGCTGATATTACCCTACCTCCAGTCCATTCGGTGGGGTTTGTTTCATAAAGCCAGTTAATTTTTGGATCAATTAGCGTCTTCATAAAACCGGCGGGTATATGAATAAAGGGATTCCAATCTGGTGGTCCTGCTTCAAGCAAGCATACGGTATTACTACCATCCGCTGTAAGTCTATTAGCTAGAACGCATCCCGCTGACCCAGCTCCAACTATTATGTAATCGAATTCAGGTAACACGCTATAATCCTCACAACCTCAAAAACGAATTCTCTCTTTTTATTGGTGCGCTGGCTCGCATCCAAGTCTTAATTAAATCGGATAATAACATCATTTATTCAAAAAACCTTATCCAAGACCCATACTTTTTATTAGTCATACATTTGAAGATACTAGCAATTTTTAGGATACCCTTAAATATTTTTATATTTTATCTTATAATAGGCAACTCAATGAAATTAGTATGCGTCGTATTTGACAACGATATCTATAATAAAAAGAAACCGATTAGCTATTTTTGGAAACTGATCAATAGAATCGATCTAGCGAATATTTGTACAAAAATTTAAAGGATGATTTTAGACCATGGAAGCTGGAGCAGTACTTGTTGAAACAATAGTCAACGCAGGAGTGGATACTGCATTTACAGTCCCTGGGGAGAGTTTTCTGCCCGTTTTGGAAGCATTGCGAATAAATACAAACAGAATTCGACTTGTCTCCGTCAGACAAGAAGGAGGGGGATCGTTGGCCGCCCATGGGTTCGGGCAAGTAGGTGGAAAACCCGCGGCCGTATTTGTAAGCAGAGGCCCAGGAGCCACTAATGCTTCGATTGGGTTGCATGCGGCGCATCAGGACTCTGTTCCAATGGTAATGTTTGTGGGACACGTTAGAAGCCATATGATAGGCCGAGAGTCATTCCAGGAGATAGATCATCAAACGGCCTTTAAGTCGATGTCAAAGGCTGTTTTTCAGCCCTCGACACCAGAAGAAATGATTCTAATGGCGAGACAAGCTGTAGAATTATCTACCTCTGGCCGACCAGGCCCAGTGGTCGTTGTGATGCCTCGTGATTTTGGAGATGCCCAAATTGATATGGAAGTTAAGACTGAGGAAGAGCGTTCAACTCCTATGGAACCTGACAAAAATCTATTGGATGAGTTAGCACACGAACTAAACAAAGCTAATTATCCACTAATAATAGCGGGGGAACTAGCGAGACAGTTGAACCCACGCAACGCACTGGCCTGTTTTGCCAAAACCCTTGGGGCACCAATCCTTGCTAGCTACCGATGCCAAGACGTTATCGATAACTTGGATAACGCTTACGCCGGACATCTTGAGATTAATCCTGTGAAATATCAGAATTTATTAGTTGACGAAGCCGACTACATTGTTGTCGTGGGAAGTAGATTAGACGGTATTACTAGCCGGGAAGAAACTCTAATTTCTCGAGAAAAACACTGGGCACATATTCATGTTGATTCCAATATTTTAGGTCGGTTCAATGCGAACTTAAAGCTAGCGTGCAGCGTTGACTTGGCACTCACAAACCTTATTCCAAATATAACGGCGCCCCCTCAGACAAGATTAGCTTGGAGAGACCAGGCCCACCAATTCTATTTAAATTTTTCAAAACCCGGATCACACCCTGTTCGCGGTAAGGTAGACCTTTCCAAAATAGCCGATACAGCAGGAGAACTGCTTCCCCAGAATGCTGTCGTGCTAACCGACGGCGGAAGTTACGCTCGGTGGATACATAGATTTTTTAGATTTAGAGCTCCTCTAACACAGGGCGGCACGGCAAGTGGAGCCATGGGTGCTGGAGTGCCCGGTGCCATAGGTGCTGCGCTTGCAACCAATGATGGGAGACCAGTTGTGGCCTTCGCGGGAGACGGCGGTTTTATGATGACGGGACAGGAACTTTCAACAGCTGTGCGGGAGAAAATTCCTATTAAAGTTGTAGTGTGTGATAACGATGTTCATGGATCGATAATTAAGGGACAGTGGGATAAATATGGAATAGACCATGCCTTCGGAACAGTCATGCAAAGCCCGGATTTTGTGAAAATTGCGAAGGGATATGGCGCCGCAGCCTGGGCCGTCGACTCTACAGAATTGTGGGCGTCCACGTTTGAAAAGGCACTGGCTCATGACGGCCCAGCACTGATTCATATAAAGATCGATTCTAGCGATATAGCACCCTATGGAAACGAAAAAGACGCTGTCTGAAAAGTTTACGATCTAGACTAGAAAGTCCTTTATTGGCAACCAAATGACTGAAATTCACATCCGACGATGTTTTTATCATCGCTTGTCAACATCAAGTAACTTTTGAATTTAAGTATCTAAAAACTTTCTTATCGCCTCAGTTTGGATTGGAACATTGAGTGCTGGTGCGTGACCACAACCCATGCAATGAAGCAAATTTGGCCTGGGACCTCTTTTAAGCATTTCCTCCGTCATCTCCATCGTCAGTAAATCAGAATATTCACCCCGCAACAAAAATGCTTTAGCTTGAATTTTGTCGTATTGTTGCCATAAACGCCAATCGTTTTTGTGAACTACAAATTGTCTAACTATCTGCGGATCATAATGCGTCGTAATCTTTCCATTGGGCAACCTTCGAGCAGAAGACTCGGTGAAACACCTCCACTCGTTTCCCGGAATATACCCGAACGGTGCATAGATTACTCGAAGATATCGCTCCAGTTCTATGACGGAATGAAATTCTGGGGGATTGCCAACATACTTTACAATTCTCTCAGTCGCATCACGCGGTAATTCAGGACCTATATCGTTAATAACCAAGTGAGTTATCCGCTCCTTTAAGAAACCACCCGCCGCCCAAATACCAAATGCCCCCCCCATTGACGTCCCTATCCACCCCAATTTTTCAATACCCAAAAACTGGCACAAATCGGTCACAATTTTCTCATAAACTTCGAAACAGTAATCGCTATCACCATCTTCCGACCACTGACTAAAGCCTCTACCTATGGTATCGGGTGCAATTATCCGGAAATTATTTGATAATTCTTGCGCTAACACGTCAAAGTCGCGACCGACTCTTGCCAATCCATGCCAAGCAAGAATTGGCGGGAGATCGGGGGCTCCCCACTCTAAGTAGTGGATTTCCCATCCAGCACAAGTGACATACTTTGAAATTGGTGGGGCCCCAGACATCAAAGAACCTTTCTAAAGACAAAGAATTGTTATGTTTTATAAACTAATTCTAATATAAACGATGTAGTAGGAGGAATGTAGTATGAAAGTTTTCCAATATCGATCTTTCAACGATCCATCCCATCTTTACCAACTTAATATAGTACTTTTTGAAAACTATAAATAAATGTCTATTGGTTTCACAATTACAGTAGAATCTATAGCCTTCGGTGATAAAAATGTAATAGGTAGCCTGCATTTGCAGATACCGGCAGGGCAATCGACCGTGCTAGTTGGTCCAACCTCGGCCGGAAAATCCGTCCTGATGAAAAGCGTGCTTGGCTTGCTAAAATCCGACCACATTAAAGTCATTTTTCATCATTTAACAAACTCTGATTTAGAAATTAACCGAAAAGACATAGGCGTCATGTTTCAAGAGAATGCTCTCTTCGATAGCATGAATGTATGGGAAAATATCGCCTTTCACGTTAGCAATACCCTCGGTTATTCTAAAATCAAGTCGAAATCTCTAGCACTCGACTTACTGGATGAGATAGGACTGCCACCGGAGAGTGCATCTCTATATCCCTCGGAACTATCGGGAGGGATGCAAAAACGCGTTGCACTTGCAAGAGCTGTTTCTGGTGATCCAAAACTACTCATGCTGGACGAGCCTTCCGCGGGTCTTGATCCTATTTTAACATCCTCTATATGCAATTTGATTAAGTCTAAAACCTCATCACAGGGCACAACCGTATTCGCCATTACCAGTGATATGAGCGTCGCGTTAGAATATTTTGATAATCTAGTGTTGTTAAGTGGTGGCCGAATAGTTTGGCAAGGGAAGGTGCAAATGCTGGATAACAGATGCTGCAGCGACTTGAAAAAATTTTTTAGAGGAGATGCTAATGATTAACTTCAAAACACTTTACTTTTAATCGGTTCGACATTTCAAACTGCGATAAAATTAAAACGAAGACTATGCTATCCTGTCTTCTGCATAAAGAGGTGCATCCTTGCTAAGTTCTGTTCCTTTTTCCCAGAAAGGGAACTGTAGAATTAATGCCCACAAACCTTCGGAACCCGCACTTATTTCCACCGATTTCTCCGGTGGCTCTACAAATATACAAGACCACTTACTATAATTACTGCCGCCGTGATCTAGCCCGCCATCAAGAACCAAATAATACTGTCCTCCACCTAACAGGGGGTCCGGTCCCTCAAATTTCTCCCCAGGGTCTAAACGTAAAGACCAAGCCCCAAGACCCTCTTCTTCGTGCGGAAAAATAATTTCTAATGACTGCTCTTGCTGGTAATCTATTTTAAGATCCTTAGTTAAATTTCGTCGTTTTGCGGCCTTCTGATGCTTCCGTCCCTCGGGAAAAAAGAAAGCTCCTGGTTCCGACTGGGCCCTCAAAGTAAAATAAAATAATCCATCTTGATCCGCATTCAACGGCCCATACCCAGTATAAGCGGCAGCATAATGCACGCAGATAGGCCCTACGGCATGTTTCCCAAGATGCCCTCCTCCCTTTACAACTACTTGGTATTGGTCAATTCCATGGAAATGTGCTGGAATTTCTGATCGTGCCGACTGTTCAACTAATAACGCTTGTGGCGTATCGCGATGGCTAGTATCAGCCCCTAAATAATTCGTACGTGCGTACATGGAACCATTAAATAACTTACCCTCAAACCTAGAGTCCTTAACTTTTTCAAAAGAATTAGCAAAAATCATTCCCTATTCCCCGCACTATAATACTGCTACTCCGCTCAATTCGTCCCCAAACTCTGACCCTGCAAGATTACACTGGGGCCGATGTAGCGTCCATTAGTAATTGAATAATTGGTTTGCATGGAGGCGATGCCTGCACAAACAGGGATTCCCAGCTTAGGTCGATGAAGATAAACCTCTTGTCCCCCTACCGCTAACTCTACATAAACTTATTATCCTTGCTCAGGCAGCTTGAGCGGAGCTGCGTCCGCTAGCGAACTTACTAACCGACGCTAACAATGATTCCACCAAAAACTCTTTTCCCGATACGATCCGAGGATGAGGTGCCCCTATCCCAATGGCTAAAGGCCTGGAGGAGGGGCCATTACGTAGCAAGGTAGCCACAACACCAGCTCCTGACGTCGCCAGGTTTGCCGTGATAAGAAAACCATTCTCACGCACGTCATTAACTCGCGCCATTACCTCAGACTCAACTACAACATCTTCTTGACGTTCGGCTTCGGTATTCACCCGGCGCACCATCCTACCGATCTCGGAATCATCCTTTTGGCTGGCAAGCACAAGGCCTATAGCCGTTCTAAACATTGGGCGCAGCATTCCTGGCCTCAATTGAAATCTAAGCCGCTGATATGAGTTAACAACATGGATGTATTGTGCTTCAACCCCATTCAGTACACCAAGTATAACCGTGTCGCCCGTAGTGGAGTTCAAATCTTGTAGCATAGTCAGAAGATTGTCCTGGTTTTGAGGCCCTCCCATCAACCAATTTCCCAAAAGCCCCACTCGAACACTGGGCGTGTATGCCCGAGACCGAATATCATAGTCAACAAACCCTTGTGCTAAAAGACTCTTCATTAGAGCTGACATACTAGACTGTGGAACACCCATCAGCCTAACCAGTTCCGATATAGTCAACGGTCGTTTAACATCCTCGAAACACTCAAATATTGCCATTACCCGTGCGGCGGATTTTACAAAACCATTCGTCATGTGATCATCACTCTGTTGTTCTTCCCTTGTGATATATTAGATTAAATCAGATATATCAGTCTATCACATTTATGATTTAGCAACAGCACATTGGTGAATTGCTTGCCAAAGTAAATTTCTTTTTTGGCAATGATTCGCCCTGAAGTTCATCTTTTGTAGCAAGTTTTTCCAACGATGCTCGTAAATACCTGCGACGCATCCGAAATATTTTCGAAAGCCAAACATTTGTTTAGAGTCGTGTGTGCGGCTTCCTCACCGTAAACAGGAGAAACCAATGAAATAAACTTTTCCGTTAATTTCTCTTCTTGGCGATCAAGGTTTTCAGCTGGCACACCCGCATCAAAAAACTTTGAAAGTATCCGGCCATCTCTAACTTTCACAACCACCTCCGACTGCATCCTAGAGTTGAATGGCTTATCTTTTATAATAACTTTATCCCGAAGTTGAACCAGATCGTCCCTCGCAGCGATAGTGTCAGTATAGTTACACAAACTTCCAGTATCTATGCCCGACAGAACCATCGCTGCTATGTGTCTCATACTGAACTTAACTTCCAAGCCTGTCTTTGGCTCACCAATATTACAGACACTAAAATGCGTTTTTGGCACATATTGTTCAACGCTCACAATATCTTCAGGAGTTACAACATGTTCATTTTTCAATTCTTTTAAAGCATCAATCCCTGCGTGGGTCAGATAACACGACGCATGATATTTAAAGAGATTTTCCTCTACAGCGAATTGCTGCTGCGGGTTTGATCTAACTGGTAGCGCGTTAAAACCTTCCGCCTGAGTAGCCGCAAACCCTTGAGGACACTCAATTGCGTCCATACGACTCGTGAAACCACGTTGAGCCAAACGCGCAGAAAAGAGACCGTTAGAGGCGGCTTTCCCAGCATGAAGAGGTTTACACATAGTGCCAAACATAGATTTGAGACCAGCTGCCTGCGTAGAAGCAATGCCCAAAGCAGTAACCGTTTCGTCATCAGTGAGGCCCAACAACTTGGAGGCAGCTGCTGCAGCCCCAAAGGTTCCGTAAGTTGCGGTTCCGTGCCAGCCTTTGTCGTAATGGGAATAACCACTCATCTCTGCCAACAACGTCTCGACCTCGTATCCCGCAACGAAGGACGTTAAAAACTGTAATCCCTGTACCTCCATCTCGTCCGCCAATGCCATTAGAACTGGAACAACAGGAACCGATGGATGCCCATTCATCCGTTGATTTACATCATCATAATCCAATGCATGAGATGCCGTACCATTGATTAATGCAGCCTGGGAGGCTGTCAGTTTGGCGTCAAAACCTATTATCCTCGCCGAACCAATCGCTCCTTCTGCTACTGCTACATCTAAGACTTTTTTTGTGAGTTCTTCACCTGCACCCCCAACTGTGACGCCTATCCAGTCCAAAATACAATGCTTCGCCCACCGGAGGGTATCAGAAGATAACTGTTCCGAATTGATTCTCACCGCCATTTGACCGAGATCCTGCGTTGGCTTCAACTCCTTCAAACCATTAACCATCTCGTTCTCCAATATCTTTTTTTGTAATCAACCTCGAGACATTAAAACAAGAACCTATATTACATTGCGAACCAAAATACAAAATCGACCTATTTGCAGTCATTAAAACTGTCTAATAAGTCTGATAAAAACCTGAAACACCTTTACTTATAACAAATAAGTTATTCAGAATAATTTGGCTCTGGAATTTTGGAAACGAAAACTGCACTGGCTGGCACCGTCTTAAAATTACTAACATAGCTCCGAATTTTTTGATTTCAAGCGCTCTCGATACCATGCGTACAAACCACTGCTTACAATTACGAATGCACCCAAACAAGTTATAATATCTGGTATATCATCAAAAACTATATAGCCGAGAAATGTTGCCCAGACCAAAACAACATAAAAGAATGGCTGCAATGCACTAGCCTCCGCCAATGACAAAGCCTTAATAACACTTACGTGACCACAAAGCCCTAAAATACTCGCAAAAATCAGCCAACCCCAGTCGCTCCCAGAGGGTGTCTGCCACTCAAATGGGACAAAGATAGTCAAAACAACCAATCCTACTAAACCGGTATAAAAAGTGGAAGTACCAATCGAGTCGAATTTTGATGCCAGGCGGGTAAGGACTAGATAAATCGAAAAACCCGCCGCCGCCACTAGGGGTACAAGAAAAATAGGTTGCCATGCACCAAAACCCGGCCGAATAATCAATAAGACTCCGCAAAAACCCACTATTACCGCTGCCCAACGCCGGCGTCCCACTTTCTCGCCAAGTACCGGTACAGCTAAGGCCAACACCATTAAAGGAACAGATGCTGCCATCACGTGCGCGTCGGCCAACGGCATATAACGAAAAGCATATGTAAACAATACGATCTCGAAAACTAGAGCTAATCCCCTATAAATCTGCAACATCGGGATCTGGGTTTTCAAGGCTTGTAGACCTCCAAAATGAAGAGCTAAGGCGAAGCCAAAACAGGCAAAAAATAGGTATCTTATCCAAAGAATCTCTACCACAGGAAGCGAAGACGTTAGATGTTTAGAGACTGCGTCCATAGACCCAAAAAAAAGCATCCCTATAATCTGCCAAACAATCCCTTTTGCTAACTTTCTGCGGCTTTCAAAGTAAATCTGATTGGATACATTCACTTAGATTACAACTCAACTTTTAAATAAAATTCTATCCTGTAGTCGTTAAACGACAAAGAATACTCAACACTTATATTGTTGATCATTTCGACCAAAAATATGAATATAAAACAACAAGTATCCTGTTACACCGAAAAGTTATAGCCAAATAGTTTTGCTTGTATTGCTACCTGATGATCAAACATAGGTCGTCCAAAATGAACCCTACACCCACGTTGCTTCGCCGCTTTTAATATCTGTGTTTCTTCGGGATTCATAATAATCTCTGCCATTAGCTGGCCCTTTTCTAATAATTGTGGATCTAATGGCAGTTGATCATCTTCTCTTAAGCCTAGAGAGGTTGTATTAATAACTATTTCAAACCCGCGAGGGTCTGGTGACGACGCCATGACGTCAACATTAGGGTACGCCACTTCCACGGCTTCAGCCAGTTTCTCTGCCGTGGCCATAGTCCTGTTAGCAATGCTTAAATGACTAGCTTTGTGTTCGGCCAACGAGAAAGCTATTGCCCTAGCAGCACCGCCTGCTCCTATCATCAATATTTTTCTGCCTTCAACTGTAAAACCGGCAGCTAATAATCCATGAACGAAGCCATCCCCATCACAATTGTCACCTATCAATCGGCGCTCTTCATCAAAAGCCGCAAAGTTAACTGCTCCAACTAATTGTCCCTGGTGCCCTATATCGTCGCAAAATTTCATAATCGGTAATTTGTGTGGCAGTGTTACTGACATGCCTCCAAAATTAGGCATTGCCCGAAGACCCTGTATAACAGATGCTAGATTATCTGCAGGAACATGCAACGGCACCATAACAGCATCGATTCCGTGTTTTTCAAAAAGTGGATTGAAAACCGAAGGTGCCCGAACATGTGAAATCGGGTCAGAGATACATCCATATACCCTTGTTTTACCAGATATTTTTAGCGTCGCTTCCATTCCGATCTCCAGTTAATCCCTGTCCAAGCCTCCTGAACCATTTAATCTCTCCGCGGTTACATAATTTGGAGCATCCAAAAGAAGCCAAACTACCAGCCCAGCCATTTCATCCACCTCCGTGCGTTTTCCAACAGGGATCCGAGCAGTTCGCTCTTGAAGATATGCGTCAAGATCATCTCGGCCTTCAATTTCTGCCATCATGGTCTCTGTCTTGATTTGCATGTGGGTATCCATCATACCAGGTGCCAGCGAATTAACATTTATACCTGATGGAGCAAGAGCAATCGCCGCCGTTCTAGTAATAGAATCCACCGCGGCTTTGCTGGCTGCATAGTGCGCATAATTTGGCAGTGCCATCCTGGCAGCTGGAGAAGTTATATTTACAATTCTTCCCTTAATATTGCGTTCAATCATTACTCTCCCCGCTTCTGCACAAAGTAAGGCCATCGCGATTACGTTGATTCCAAGAGTTTTGTTCCATGCTTTCGCAGTCATATTCAGGAAAGGTTCCACCGTGGCATAACCTGCATTATTCACAACTCCGGACAAACAACCAAAGTGGCTTACCATTTGCGATACAACTTCACTCGCCCCAGTAGCACTGGACAAATCATTGACCAACGATTTCGCGCTACCCTTCAATATGCTATCACACTCATTAACAGTTTTTTTAGCTCCGACTGAATCAATATCACAAACACCAACCAGTACGCCGCGTTTTACAAGAGCCAGGCAAATTGCTCGACCAAGGCCCGCACCTCCACCCGTTACAAGAACAGTTTTCCCGGAATTCTCCATGCTACGTCTAATCACCAAATACGGTTAGATCGGTTCGATTTTTTTCTATGAAGTCCCAATCGTATATGACGCCTAGTCCAGGTCCTTCAGGAACCGAAACGCAGCCGTCCGCATCCACACAATCCAGCTGATCACTGTAGCCGCAAGCATAAACAGGAGGAACAGCATTCGGACAATCAGGTCCTACCAACGCCACTTCATAATAATTGGAATTTCTCATAGCACTCATCACGTGCCTATGTGCTGGGCCACAAGCATGAACTTCAACATCAATACCGAATGATTCACCAAGATGGGCGATTTTCATCCCACCAGTTATTCCCATATCATACTCTGGATCCATTCGAAGAAAATCAGTTCCGCCTGCAACCAAAAAATCCGCCTTAGGTTCAACTCCCCTTATATGCTCAGTTTGCAGGATTGGCGTTTTTATCATTTCCCGCAGTCTCTTATGCGCAAAAGCAGATACACCAGAATCACGAAAGGGGTCCTCATACCAAAAATATCCGCCTTCATCACACGCTCGACCAACATAGAGTGCGTCGGCAAACGTTCGTAATTCGCAGGCTGGGTCCAGCATTAATGTCATCTTGTCACCAACCGTTTTTGCTACATGCAAAACGTTGTCCGCCTCCTCCTTTACATCTCCATCGTTCCAACCGTGTATTTTAAATGCGCGATAACCTAGATCGTAGCAATGCTCCGCAAAAGCGGCAAAAGATTCTTTAGAATCGAGACCGCCATTCCGATCGCCATGGTATGTGCTGGCATAGGCTGGTAATCTTTTCCTGTATCCACCTAACAAAACACCCACCGAACAACCGAGTTGTTTTCCAGCCCAATCCCACAACGCAATATCAATAGGCCCCTGCCCCATGTGATCGAACTGGCGCAGTTCCCTCTTCATATCGTCAAATATACCCTCTCGTTCTTCCGCATTTCGACCAATTAGTTTCGGTGCGAGTGTCTTGGCTTGCGCACATGTGGATGGAGCACTGCACCAGTGAGTGACATACTCTCCGCGGCAACCGTCTTCAGTAATTATTACAATAGCGAACTTCGCGATCCTGGAGACGGCTCCCTTCGCATACCCAATCGCACCAACGGAGTCCGCTCCAGTGAGATTACCTAGGTTAGCGGCATCAAAGCCAAATTCATGAATTTCTACGCGAGTAATCTTAGTCATCATTCGTATCCTTCCGGAGGCACAAAGCCACCTATTTCGTTTTCCATCAACCGCGCAAAGTTGATAGTCGTCAGATCCCCCATATAAGGGCCAATCAATTGTAGCCCACAAGGTAGTCCCGATCTGCTTAAACCTGCTGGTACCGCTGTTGCTGGTAAATAAACTACCCCTGGCAATCCTGCCCAAAATAATTGGTCTACCGTTGACTCTTGACCATTATTTATTGGTATAACACGATCAGCTCGGTCACCAATCTGGTCATGTGGAAAAGCCGTAGAAGCAGCGACCGGTGTCACCAACAAATCATATTCTTCAAAAAAACTATCCCATTCACGGCGGAGAAGTTCCCGTTCTTCATCCCAGGCTAACCATTCCTTATGACTCATTGTAACTGCTCGATCTACTATCGCTTTGTAGCTTAAGTCGGTCGGGTCCGTTGCCAATGCCCGCTCCCTGCTCTTTGCTAAATCAGTCTCACTCAACCGGCTACCTGTTGCCGCTCTTAAGAGCATCAAGTATACCAAATGGGCCCTTTTCGTATCTTTAACCGGTTTAATATTATCAGTCACAGCCACACCTGCCTTTGCCAGTTCATCGACAGTGGTTTGCAAGCGATCCGTCAGCTCGTTGTCCTGTTTGCAGTTTTGATCTTCTAACAAAACCCCAATCTTAAATTCTTTCAGTTCTGTCTTTGGGCAATCCGGGAGCATCAGATTCGCGGCCCCCGACGACCTACCAGTGGCACCGGCCATAGCCAAAGTAGCAACTCGTAGGTCGTTAGCTCCTCTTGCTAGCGGGCCAATTACAGAGATATCAGGTGGCACATGGTTTCCAGGGTAAGCACACCCTTCTGTGGGCAATATACCCATGGTCGGCTTATGTCCAAATACACCACAATAATGTGCGGGATTCCGAATTGATGCTCCAATATCACTGCCAGCATCAAGTCCAGTCATCCCGGAGGCCAAGGCCACCGCAGATCCCCCCGAAGAGCCGCCCGGTGTAAGACTTATATCCCACGGATTATTTGTGGTGCCATATATGTCGTTAAAACTTTGCCAATCGGAGAGCATAAGCGGTACGTTTGTTTTACCAAAAAAATTCACTCCTATGGACTTCATTCTTTTAACCGCAATCGCGTCTTCTTTAACAATATTATTTTTTAATTCTGGAACCCCCCAAGTGGAAGGTTGACCTGCTATATTAAAATTCTCCTTCACTGTCATTGGAACTCCATGAAGTGGGCCCCACGAGATTTTGTTAGCGATAGCCTCATCTGCCTCCTTTGCACGCGCTCTCGCACCGACTTCATCTAGCAGTATGATGGCATTTAAATTAGGATTAAATTTTTTTACTCTCTCTAGATAGATTTCCAGTAGCTCCAGACTACTTATCTCTCTGGATCTTATTTTTTCGGCCAATTCAACCGCTGTTAAAAAATGGAGCTTAGACATAACGTACTTCCTACATGTTGGACTCTATAAAGCCATTTTTTTAATTTTGATAAAGGGTTGGCATATAAATTAATGTATCAAAAAAACTCATGGCTCCTTAATTTTCAAATAACCAAATCTAATTTCAGAACTGAACCAAAATAATGCTATACATATAATCGCTGAGACTATCGATATACAAAACATAAAGTTATATCCCCCAGTGAAATCATATATAAGCCCACCGCACCAGGCGCTCATCCCTGCGCCTAACCCTTGCCCCATCATCGTCATTCCATATATGGCGCCAAGCCCCCTACCAGAAAAAAGTTTGGCCATAAGTGTTGCTATAATCGGCCCCCTGGCCCCCATACTCAAGCCATACGGGATCACCCACAGAAAGACCAATCCCTTTATCGGGACTAACTGTAAAAAGGCGAGACCCAAAACACCTAATATAGTTAAAGAATAACTAATGGTTGCCACCAAACTTCTGCCAAATTTTTCGGCGGCGACACCTGTAATAAACATTCCCGCAAAAGACAAAACGCCCGCCAGGCCAAAAGCCCCGGCCGCCTCCAATTCTCCAAACCCTAATTCCACCAAGTAAGCAACTGATTGGATACTAACTCCAAATATAGCGAAGGCAGTTAGAAAATAGATAATAAACATCACCCAGAATACCGGCAATCTAAGAGCTGAGCCAAGGCTATAACCACCCTGGGCTCTACCGCTAACTGTCCTTCTTGGGTTTTCGGGCGCACCCCTTTCAATTAATTTCCATGGTAATAATACTACCAGTGGTAGCAAACATAGAAATGCTAGTCCTATTTGTTGATAGGTTAAACGCCACCCCAAATTATCAATTAATAGATGCACCACCGGAGCCAAAATCAGGATCCCAAAACCATAGCCTGCGTATACAAATGCGATTGCGATCCCTAAGTTTTTATCGAACCATCGGCTAATAAGGCTTTGACCTGGCACTTGCCAAATTAGAGCAGCACCCAATCCAGTTAGTAACCCTAAGCATAGATAAAATTCCCAAAGAGCTGCTAGATGTCCGGCCGCCCAGTATCCTGTACCAAGGCAAACTATACCGAATACGTATATAAAACGGCCACCAAAACGGTCAAACAGATAACCCGATAATGGAGAAAAAATACCCATAGCTGCTATGTAAACAGCATAGATTGACGCTATATTAGATCTGTCCCACCCCAAATCCTGACTGAGTGGTAAAAGAAAAATAGCGTAAGTGTCGCCCATCCCGCGGCCAATCGCAGCCATAATTAGGCAGAATATTATGACGCCAATTCCTGTGGCCACTGTTGTGCTGAAAATTTTACTGCCGAATTGCATTATACATACACATGTCTAATTAAAATCTATTTTACCGAGCAACGCTTGTTCTCAGTAACCATTTTACATGCGAAAAACTCCGAATCGAGTATCTTCTATAGGGCTATTTAGCGAAGCCGAGATAGATAATCCAAGTACCTGTCTGGTTTCTGCGGGGTCTATAATCCCATCATCCCAGAGACGAGCTGACGCATAATACGGGTGCCCTTCCTTCTCGTATTGATCACGAATAGGCGTTTTGAATTTCTCCTCTTCCTCGAGACTCCAAGTTTCTCCCCGCGCCTCCATACCATCCCGTTTGACGGTAGCTAGTACACTCGCAGCCTGCTCTCCACCCATCACGGAAATTCTACTATTTGGCCACATATATAACATCCGGGGCGAATACGCCCTTCCACACATGCCATAATTCCCTGCTCCAAACGAGCCACCAATAATAACTGTAAATTTGGGAACCCGGGCACAAGCAACGGCAGTTACCAGCTTAGCTCCATCCTTCGCAATACCACCCTTCTCATATTTTTCACCCACCATAAAACCCGTGATATTTTGTAGAAATACCAACGGTATTTTGCGTTGGCAACATAACTCGATAAAGTGAGCGCCTTTGAGCGATGATTCAGAAAATAAAATTCCATTGTTTGCTATTATACCCACCGGATAACCAAAAATCTTAGCAAAACCGCAGACCAAAGTGGGTCCATAAAGCATCTTAAATTCATCAAGATTACTTCCGTCGACAATACGCGCTATGACTTCGCGTACATCGTAGGTCGCTCTTGGATCCGTTGGAACGACACCATAGATCTGCTTTGAATCATAAAGTGGTTCGTCCGTGGCATTGGATACAAAGGTTTCTATTTTTTTTCTATTAAGATTACTTACTATCTGGCGGGCGATTAACAGCGCATGGGCATCGTCATTTGCAAAATGGTCAGTCACGCCGGAAATCCGGCTGTGAACATCTGCTCCCCCAAGATCTTCCGCGGTGACAATTTCGCCCGTAGCGGCTTTTACCAGAGGCGGTCCACCCAGAAAAATAGTGCCCTGTTCCTTAACTATTATAGCCTCATCACACATAGCAGGAACATAAGCTCCTCCTGCCGTACAACTTCCCATTACAACTGCAATCTGAGGAATGCCGATAGAGGACATATTAGCCTGGTTGAAAAAACAGCGTCCAAAGTGATCTCTATCAGGAAAAATAGCGTCCTGGTGAGGTAAATTTGCTCCCCCTGAATCAACCAAGTAAATCACTGGAAGGTTGTTCTCTTGGGCTATTTCTTGTGCCCGTAAATGTTTCTTGACAGTGATGGGGTAATAAGTCCCACCTTTAACCGTGGCGTCATTACAAATTATTACAACTTCGACTCCGGAAACCCGCCCAATTCCGGTGAGAATGCCTGAAGACGGGGCTTCATTGTCATACATCTCGTGCGCAGCTAATTGAGAAAACTCTAGAAATGGCGAGCCAGGATCAAGTAATCTATTAATACGATCATGTGGAAGCAACTTTCCCCGATCGAGATGGCGCTTTTGTGCACGTTCGCCACCGCCTTTCTTAATCTCCTTAACCAACTTTCTTAGGTCATCAACTAATTCCTGCATATGCAGAAAATTCAAAGCAAAATCTTCGGAATTAGTATCAATGTTACTCTTAATTTTTGTCATTTAGTTTCTTTCCAGCGTAAGAAATAAATTTTCGATACCTACCAGGGTATTTCACTACCGTCATAGGAGAAAAATTTACCACTATCCGCGACGGTAAACTTCATTATCTGACTTATCATGCCCGTTATACTTGTTTCTGGCGTCACTGGTGCACTCACTCCCCCCATGTCAGTTTGGACATGTCCAGGGTGAAAAAGCACAGCAGTTAATTGTCTTGCAGTTAATTCCAACGCAAGACATTTTACAGCCATGTTTAAGGCGGCTTTTGAAGATCTGTAAACATAGGCGTTTGGGCTCGCCTCAGATATACTCCCCATTCTAGACGTTATAAAGATCATCTGCTTTCTAGTGCTACTGAGGACATTTTCAACTAGAGCTTCCGATACTCGCAACGCGCCATATAAATTGGTATCCATAGCCTTAGCCCATGCGTCATAGTCTAAGGCTCCAAACCCATCGCGCTGGCCAATTATTCCAGCGTTGTTTATGAGAATATCTATGGGTTGTCCTGCAAGCTTGGACTGTAGCTTAGCTACGCTATCCTCTTTCGTGACATCCAACGGAAGCAAAGTAACATTAGTATTGCCAATCGAGGAAGCGGCATTGTCCGGATCCCTGCAAGTAGCTATTACCTGCCAATTTTTCATACTAAATTGTCTAGTGAATTCCGCCCCCAGTCCTCGACTCGCGCCAGTTATCAATACCGTTACCACTTGATTCTCTCCACTCTCTGCCTAACCTAACCCAAATTTCAATCGACGTTCAGATCTAGACTACTATGTTTGTCTTCTATGCTAGATTATAATCGGATCTTAAGTTGTTATTTTCCTGGCGGTCACTTCAAATTCCACCCGCATTGCTTCTTCCGCTAAATCACAAATTACCGTGGTGTTTGTTGGTCTAGCGACATCACAGTGCAATTTAATAATAGGCTTTATTCTTTCAAATTCCTCTCTGGAGGCTACATAAACCCTAATGCGAAGCATGTTTTCAAGTCCAGTACCTGCTTCTTCTAAAGTTTTTGAAATAATGGTAAACGCAACTAGTGCTTGTTTTTCTACAGTGTCGGGATAGCACTGATTCTCTGTGTCGTATCCGGCAGTCCCCGATAGATATACCATGTCTCCATCTATAACCGCTCTTGCATAGCCAGCCATCTCCTCAAACGGTGATCCCGAACTAATTCGTTTCCCTATCATATCTAATCTCCTGCGTTTTGCTGCCTAATTTGGTCGATTAACCCCACTGTCCTGCCGGACAAGACTGGCCGCACAAATTTCTGCCTAAGTCTCTCTATTTCTTCTCGTCTGAAACAGCCTATAGCATGATCATTCACTATTCCTAAAGATTGCATAAATGAATAACAAATCGTCGGCCCAATGAAGCTCCAACCGCGTTTTTTTAATTCGTTCGATAAAGCAACTGACTCGCACGTAAACGCGGCTACCGGCAGTTTTGCACGCTCAGCCTCTTTTTTTCTACTTTGCTTCGGTTCAAAATGCCAAAAAAAAGCGGCAAGAGATCCCGCCTCTTTACGTAAATCTATAGCCCTATTTGCATTATTGATTGCGCTTACTATCTTACCTCTATGCCGAATAATGCCCACATTTTTGAGTAGGTTAGAGACATCGGTTTGATCATATTTCGAAACTATTTCAAAATCAAAATTGTCAAAACATTCACGAAAGTTATCCCTCTTTTTTAGTATCGTTAGCCAACTCAATCCCGCTTGAAAACCTTCCAAACATATCTTTTGAAACAAGGTTTGATCATCTCTAGAAGGCACTCCCCATTCAGTATCATGATACCGCTCGTAAACGGTATCCCCGGTACACCACGAACACCTTATAGTTTCATTAGAGTTTTGGATAGTTTCACGCATTCCTAACCGCAAGCATGTTTCTTAATTATCGGGACATCATATTTTACAAACATCAACCAGTCTCTTTGAATAATTCTCTTCCTATTAACATACGGCGTATTTCAGATGTCCCCGCCCCTATTTCGTATAGCTTTGCATCACGCAGCAATCGTCCCGTAGGATAGTCGTTAGTATAACCATTGCCGCCTAAGCATTGAATTGCCTCGGAAGCCATCCAGCTTGCACGCTCTGCAGAATATAAAATGGCTCCTGCCGCATCCTTCCTCGTTACTTCGCCTCTGTCGCATGCTTTTGCGACACTGTATACGTAGGCCTTTGCAGAATTCAGGGTAACATACATATCCGCTAACTTGCCCTGCATTAGTTGAAACTCACCAATAGGCCGTCCAAATTGCTCACGATCATGCACATAAGGTAACACTATATCCATGCAAGCCTGCATTATTCCTATCGGCCCTGCCGACAGAACCGCCCGCTCGAAGTCCAACCCACTCATGAGCACATTTACCCCACCGTTTTCAGTGCCAAGCACGTTGTCGATCGGCACCTCACAATTATTGAATATCAATTCACACGTATTTGATCCGCGCATTCCCATTTTATCTAATTTCGGCGAAGTTGAAAAACCATTCATTCCTTTTTCTACCAAAAACGCCGTTATTCCGCGCTTTTGAGCTTCAGGATTCGTCTTCGCGTATACAACCAATGTATCGGCGTCCGGGCCATTAGTAATCCACATTTTAGAGCCATTTAATAAATATTTGTCTC
>CAYFGZ010000043.1:0-27492 GCA_964342575.1 uncultured Nisaea sp.
AGCACCTCGTTGACATCGAGGGGGTCACTGGTTCAATCCCAGTCGTGCCCACCACATTGACCGATTAGTGCGAAGTAATAGGGTCTATTGGCGTTAGTTTTCCTGCGTACGTTTCTAGAACTTGCGCTGCATCTAGGCAAATCGAGTCATGGTATCGGGGTGAGATTATCTGCACTCCCAAAGGTTGCTGGTTCACAACGCCTGTGGACACCACGGCGGCCGGCAAGCCTAGAAGATTTGCGCTTACCATTAAACCTTGGGCTTTAAAGATATGCTCGGCGTGGCTCTGACTCTTTATGTCTTCATTAGGTTGAAAAGGAGGAATGTTGGAAACCGGACCAACGATTATGGGGTAGTTTTCTTGGAACGTTGCCCATTCTCTCATCAATCTTGTTCGTTCCATCCCAAGCCTTATGTATTCTGACAGATCACATTCTTTCGATAAATTTTGAAGATAGTCGAGAGCATTTTGGATTTGGTTGGATCCGAGATCATTCATTGTGTCCCGAAGAATAGATCGAATCTCGGTGCAGATTAGACCCGCCCAGACTTCCATACAGCGAGAAACTTCTGGCGGCGAGATGTTTTCAACAAGATATCCCGATTGTTCAAAAATCTGACCAGCTAACAGTAACGATTGACGAACATCATCTGTTATACTTGTTCCCGGTAGTTCGGTCGCTAATGCGACTCTTATAGGCACTGCGGTTCCATAGCCGTTTATAGTTGAAGGAGTCCACCAAGGATCTCGTACATCCCGACCTGTCATCGCGGATAGCGCCAGACGCACATCCTCAACGGATCGAGCTATGGGGCCTTGCGTAGACATTAGTTGCATCATTGGTGGACGATCCTCTTTGGCAGTGGGATTGTAAGCGGGGATGATGCCTTGCGTTGGTCTTATAGTGGTCAAGCCGCAACAATAAGCCGGGTAACGAAGAGACCCTCCTAGGTCATTTCCATGAGCTATGCACCCGATCCCACAAGCTAAGGATGCGGCGGCGCCTCCAGAAGAACCGCCAGGCGTTGCGTTTACATTCCAGGGATTTAGAGTGTCACCAAATAAAGGGTTGCCTGTATGCCATCGCAAGCTAAATTCCGGCGTATTGGTGCGGCCGATGGGAATGGCACCAGCACGCAGTAAATTGTCAACAACGGCGGAATTAGCGGGGGCAACTATATCCTTCAACGCAATCACCCCGTTAGGGCTTGTCTGTCCTGTTATGTCTACATTATCCTTTATGGTGATGGGAACGCCATGGAGTATGCCCAGGCCTTCTCTATTCGATATTTTCAAATCAGCCGAATCCGCCATTTCTAAAGCTTCACTTGTGAGGGTTCGGGTAACGGCATTTATACTGGGGTTAATCTCTTCCAGGCGGTCCAGATGAGACCCTACAACAGCTCGCACGCTAACCTTCTTATCAGCAATAAGAGAGGCAGTTTCGGTGGCATCGAGCTTCCACAGTGGTTCGGCCATGGTAGTTCCCCAGGCGGTATGGCTTAGAGGATCCCTCTAAGCTTTGATGTCTGATCCTTGCCAGCTCCAATCATTAGGGCCAAATCACTCCCTCCAAGCACCAACCGCGCACCTAATTCAATATATTTCTGCATCAGGTCAAAAGTATAAACCCCACCCATCCCCACATGCTTACCGTGTTTTTTGCAGGCCGCTATTGTTTGCTCGTATGCCTCCATTACCTTCGGGTGATCAAGTTCACCAGGTACGCCCATTTCCATGCACAGGTCGTTAGTTCCGATCAATAGACAATCAACACCCGGTACTGAAGCTATGCGGTCGGCATTTTTAATGGCTGCTGGTGTCTCTAGCATTAGCACAAGGAGAGTTGCATCATTTACAGCTCGGGCAGCCTGTCCCATAGGGTGAGATTCAAAATTTAAAGTGGGTTGCGCCCCGGCAACTGACCGATGTCCTATCGGCGGATATTTACACTGATCAACCATTTGAAGGGCGACTTCCTCTGTATCTACGTGTGGTACCACTATTCCTTGGGCGCCACCATCAAGTACTCTGCTAGCATGAAAATGCTGAAAGCCTGGGACACGAACTATTGGAGTAATCCCCACATCCTGAGCTGTCACGCTAATTTGAACAGCAGTATCTAGATTCATGGAATTATGTTCCATATCTATAAACAACCAGTCGAAGCCTGCAGTTTTCATTGCTTTAGCTATATCGACAGTTCTTGCCTGTCGAAGACCAACACCAATTACCAGCTCTCCAGCATTCAACTTTTCTTTTGCTACGTTGCGAATTGTGACCATAATCAAATCTCTTTTATTACCTACGCCTGTGGTAATCATGACACGTGATTTGCTACTCTGGAATAGTATTTTTTCCATTATTAAATTTTTATAAGTTTTTGGGAAGGCTTCATGATTAAACAGGTAGGAAAATCTATTTTTATCGAGAAGGACATTCAGATTAACCAGAATTGGACTGCCCTGAAGGCACACCTTGCTACTAAAGGCCATCACATAGATCTTTCTTCTGCCCCAAGGCAGTTTGCAGCTGGATTTGGCAATATTAATTATTATGTTTTATTTGATGGAGCACCAGCCGTTCTGCGACGGCCACCTATGGGGCCGGTAACGCCCGGCTCAAATGACATGTTGCGCGAGGGAAAGATTCTTGAATCGTTAGCCGAAGCTTTTCACTTAGCCCCTCAGTGTCTTTATATAGGACGTGACCTCAGTATTTTGGGTGCACCTTTTCTTATCATGGAGTACAGGCCAGGCTTAATCATACACTCGAAAATGCCGGATGACTTAAGAGATAAAGCAGAAGCAGCAAAAAAATTGTCAGAGGAGCTAGTGAATATTTTAGCAGAACTCCACGCTATCAAGCCTGACTCCATCGGTTTGGAGGGGTTGGGACGCCCTTCGGAATATTTAGCCAGAACCGCAAGGGGTTGGCTTAAGCGAGCAGACTTTGCTTGGCAGGATAGTAGACCTGTCGCTGTATCTAAAATCCAGGCCTGGCTTGAAAATAATTTGGTTGAAGAGCAGCCAGCGGTATTACTACACAATGACTTTAAACTCGATAATATTATCTTGGATCCAACCGACCTGAAACCGCGCGCCCTTATAGACTGGGATTTAGGAACCCGAGGTGATGCATTGTGGGATTTGGCCGTGTTACTAAGTTATTGGGCGCAACCGGGTGATCCCGAACCGATGATGAATTTAAAACAAATGCCAACTCTTGAAGTTGGATTTCCTGACCGGCAAAGTGTAATTGAACAATATGCTCAGCGAACGGCCCGCGATCTCTCAAATATTCGTTTTTGCAGGGTTTTAGCTCAGTTCCGTCTGGCTGTTGTTTTTCAACAAATTTTTCTAAGATATAAGGATACGGAAGAGGTGAACAAAAGGGCAGCCGCGTTTGATAAATTGTCGATCGGTTTACTAGACTTTGCTGTAGAAATTTCAGAAGGAACGTTTCGTTGATGCACTTTAATCAAGTTTTAATAATCAAATGGGTGCGTTAAAAACGTGCTATTGCGATTCCTCCTCCACTTCGTGGATCCGCTCCACCTCTCCAGCCTTTATCGCTGAGCGCAATAACGTGCGCGCGCGCCATAATTGGATCGAAGCTGTATGGGGACTTTTGTACCTTGTGTCCAAACGACGCGAGCTTTGCTATCTGTGATCCTTCAATTCTTGCTTCAACATGCAGCAGATTGCCTTCACAGTGAATTCTGGGCACTGAAACAGCTTCCATTGGAGACATTCCGTAATCAATAATATTTATTATTGTTTGTAAGACCGCTGAGATTATAACACTTCCGCCTATTGCTCCGACAATTATTACAGGTTGGCCTTCTTTGAAAACTATGGTGGGAACCATACCAGTTGTTCGGGCTTTCCCCGCTTGGATAGAGTTTGGCCTCCCAGAAATTGGATCTGCGAGTTTCATAGAGTTGTTATAGACAAACCCCAGGCCTTGTGTAACGACTCCACTGCCTGTCCCCAAAGTATGCGTGACGGAAACAGCATTCCCTAGATGGTCAAGGGTGGAGAGATGAGTGGTGCATGATGAAGCGGTATGTAAAGTTCTTGGTAACGGCTGCTTGCTCTCAATTATCGCAGCATGGTTCCTGGCGCGTTCTGGTGATATCAAAAAGTTGGTATCCACGGTTACAAAGTCGGGATCTGCTAAATATTTGTCTCTATCTTGATGTGCAAGCACCATTGCAGAAGCGATTGTATTCATGGTAGCGCCACTATTATGGCCAAGTGAGGCTAAATCAAAGTGCTCTAATGTTTGGAGCATTTGAATTAATAGGGCACCGCTGCCGGGCGGGGGATTTGACGCTATTTGATAATCCCGATAATTTCCCCATATTGGTGGGTTGGATCGAACGCGGTAATTTTCTAAATCCTGTGCAGTGATAAAAGCATTATTAGCGCTGAAGTCGTCAATTATTCTATCGGCTATTGCGCCCCTGTAAAAAGCATCGCTACCTTCCTGTGCGAGGATAGTAAAAGTCTTTGCCATATCGGGGTTACGAATTATATCACCTACATTTGGGATTTTTCCTTTCCCATCTAAATAGATTTCCGAACAAGGCTTTGTTACAGTTAAACGCGTTATCCCGTCTGGAATTCCGGGGGATGGTGCTCGGGTCCAGAAATCCCGAACGTGCTCAGCAAGAGGAAAACCATTTCCTGCAATTTTAATCGCAGGTTGTAACAAATCCGCCCAATCCCATGAACACAAAGTGGCATGTGCTTCGCTGAAACCTAATACGGTCCCGGGTGTCATAATAGAGGAGTAACCCAATTCACTTCTGTGATCGGAAAAGATGCTATAGCCGCTTATTTCAGAGCGCCCCACCAGATCCCCTTCCCACATTTGTGGGCTGACTTTATTTCCGGCTCGGCTATGAAAATCTACTATGCCGTGGAGGTTATCTAAGGGGTTAAAATACTGGAGTGTCCCCATGCCGCCGACGCCGCACATGAATGGATCTACAACCATTTGGGCGAAAGCGGCAGCCACTGCTGCGTCAAATGCATTGCCTCCACGCTCCAGAATTCGTGCACCAACATCTGCTGCGATTGGTTGAGGGCAGACAACTAATCCTTTCATTGATTTCCTATATCTAAATTAGTGAACTGGCTAAACATCACTATGAGTTTTCAGGGAACTTTTATCAATTATATAACGTTCTTGTTCCTTACGTTCGATCGCTCCGGGGCGCGTTTTTCTCACTAGATTTATCGCTTCTATAGGACCCCAGCCATATGTTGTGAGGAGCTTTGCTGCAAACGTGCCACTCCTACCTAGTCCGGCGGCGCAATGGAGAACAATTCTTGATCCGTTTTCGATGTATTCTAGAATTTCCGCTCCAAACAAATTCCAGGCCTTCGTAAATTCTTCGCCAGGCGCTGAGAAATCATCAATTGGTAGGTGGTACCATCTGAATTTCTGTCTTTTAACGATATTAGGAAACTCGGGCACCCCTAGTTGGTCAAATTCACTTGTCTGATTGAGGGTGATGAGAATGTCAGCTCCCCACGCTTCTATAGATTTGAAATCTTGAATTAGTGATCTATCCCATGTTTTTAAACCAGTGTTTTTGCTGCAACGACCAGGACAATGCGTCAAACCTATTACTGTATTGAATGGAGCTTGTAGGGAATTTATAATCAACGGTCCATTAAAGGGCGGTTTTTTGCCGTCATGAAACGTATGTTGCTCGTGTTTTGGAGATGGCCTTGAGCATGATTGTGGATTCATAAATTAGCATCCCCTCCTATTTGGGAAAAAACGAATTTTGCATAAAGACAGTCACGCCCTATTTGTCGCGACAATTTAAAAAATTTAAAGGCGAACCGCCTTCACACCACTCAAGGGCTACTAATTTACCTGTTGAAGAAAGTGTTACATAAGCAGTTTTTAAATCTGGTCCCCCAAAACAAATATTGGTTGGGAATGTATCTGGTAACTTAATGCTATTTAGATGACGACCTTCGGGTGAAAAAACTTCTATCGTTCCTGGTATTGATCCAACACATATGTTCCCGGCCCTATCGATTGCAAGAGAGTCGAATAAATGATAACCGGCAGGACAGCCAATTAATTCTCCCTTTTCCCATGGTACAGGCCCTCGTCTCCGCGTTATTTTTCCAGGTTTTTCAATTTCAAAACTCCAGAGCCTTCCAGAGGGCGTTTCGGCGACATACAGTACCTGACCGTTAGGTGAAAGACCGATTCCGTTAGGGCCATCCATGGGGAAGATAACTTCATTAATACTGGCGCCATCGATTGTCGCATAATACACTCCCCCTCTGTCTCTATCTCTACGCCGTGTATGCCCATGATCTGTAAACCAGAAACCACCTTCAGAGTCAAAAACGATGTCGTTGGGCCCGATAAGGGGATTTCCGTCACAGTGTGTATAGAGAATTTCGATAGCGCCTGTTTTTAGGTCAATTGCCTCGATCCACCCATGCGGGATATCCTGCGTAGATAGACTGGGCAGCAGCAAATTTTCTTTCTCAAAAAAAGGCATTCCACCATTATTACATATGTAACAGCGTCCATCTGGGCCAATAGCGGCACCGTTTGGACCACCTCCTGGTTCGGCAATGGCAGTCTTGGTGCCATTTGGGCTCACTTTCGTGAGCAGCCCTGCTTCGATTTCAACCAGTATAATGTCACCATCAGGTAGTGCTATAGGACCTTCGGGAAACCGTAAGTCAGACGCGATCTCTTTGAATTCTACCATGTTTAACTTTCGCTTATCCCATCGTCTAATGTGGCATCCCAAGCATTGCCGATGCCAAGCTCACGTAGTTCATGTCGGGCTATTTCATTTTTTGTCATGGTGCGTGGAAAAGAATCCACGAACTCGATATAGCGAGGAATTTTGAAATATGCGATTCTTTCTTTGCACCATACGGTCAAGTCAACTGGAGCTGGGCATTCCATTCCATCTGTTATTTGAATGTAGGCCTTTATATCTTCATCGCCTACGTCCGAGGGTACACCGACGACGGCACAATCTGTGATCGCTGGATGCTCCGTAAGGGCTTTTTCAACTTCAAAAGCAGAAACATTTTCTCCCCGTCTTCTTATCCAGTGGGCCTCTCTCCCTACAAAAAAAACGTATCCCTCTTCGTCCAGGTATCCAAGATCGCCGGAGTGATACCATAGATTTTTCCAGGCAGCCAGAGTTTCCTGGGGTTTATTGACATATTCAATCATGTAGGTATTTATGGCTTGTGGTCGCAGAAGCAATTGTCCGAGTGTGTTAGGGGGAACAGGGTTGTCGTCTTGATCAACTACTATTATTTCAGCCCAACCGTGCGGTTTTCCTGACGACCCTTCACGTCGATCATGCACGCGCTCACTACATATTAATACGCCGACTTCTGTCATTGCGTAGACTTCAAGCATTGGAGCTCCAAACCGTCTCTCGAACTCCTGATGAAGGGCGCCTCTCACTTGGCCGGAGGCCACGCCAACACCGACCCTGACTTTATGTTTTAGGTCTAAATCTGATGGAGGCTGTCGGAGCAATACGGCCATCATTGTTCCAATGGGGTCAACAATTGTGGCTCCATATTTGCGAGCAATATCCCAATATTTTGATGCACTGAACCATTTTTCCATGACTCCCGTCATGCCATTATATAGGGGGCCTGTTATAGCGAACTGTTGACCACCTATATGGAAAAAATGCGAGTTCGCAAAATGAACATCGTCTTCAGTTGCGTTAGCTATTTCAGCATAGCGGATAGCAGCGCCAATATAATATAAATGTGACACCAGTACACCTTTTGGCATACTTGTACTGCCTCCTGTATAAACAATCGCCATAGGGTCTGTCGATTTCACTTCGATGTCGGGAAGAGTTTCGTCTCCCTTTATAAGGTTTTCAAAGGGGGTTGCGTCTCTGTTTTCTACTGCAGTGACTTCGCCAAGAACAAACACTTTAGGGTCTAGAGTTAATAGGGTTTTAGCGGCATTATAAGCTGGGGCAAGCTCCTCATCTAAAATAAAAAGAGTGGCTGCTGTATCGTTAAGACTATATGCAAGGTCGTCACGAACCAAAGAAACATTTAAAGGCGCATAAATGGCGCCCATTTTGGCGCATCCAAACCAAATTAATGCTTGCTCTAAGGAGTTGTACATAAATGTAGCGACTACATCACCCTTGCTTACTCCATAGGATATTAATTGATTGGCAACTATATTGGATAAACGATTTGCCTCAGCATAGGTAAGTATTCGATCACGAATTATAAGAAGTGGTTTTTCGCCATATTCAGCGCGTAAAATCAGAAGATCACGTAAATTCGTTGAATGAGGGGTATGTCCCATGATTTTCATATTAGGAAATTCTCCTATTTTTCTTCTATGTTGAGTTCAGCTATTTCGAGCTTATTAAGGCCTATGATAGAACGTAATATAAAGTCATTACTTTCTCCCAGAACTGGGGCTGGTTTCCAGGGCAAGGGGCGGTTTCCATTTAGGCGCCATGGAGCTCCTACTAACGATTCTTTTCCCGTATAGGGATGTTTAACGGACACGTGGATGGGGCATTCCTGGAAAATAGGATTTTTGTCACTTTCATAGAGTTCTATCAAGTCGGCGGTTTCGCCATCCAGTTCCCCGCATTTATTTATAAGAGTTTCTCTATCCAGCGTGGAGAACGTTTCTCTCGCGGTAGCTTCGTCTGTGAATGAACACTGTGGTAAACTGATGGCCATATAGTAACCATCTATGGTTTTCAATATCATTTCTAACCTTGTCCTGGGGTGCGTGGGTGTTCCGTTCAATGTTGTAGCGGCCTCAATCTGAGATAAGTCTATTGCTGAGCCTATCCCACATGTCTTGGCACGAATAGCGCCAGTTAAGGCAGCTATTGCTCCAAATACGGCTGCGTTGGGATCGCTTATAGAAAAAGTGGGTGAACCCAGAAAACCATTGCTATCCGTGATACTTGACTCTACTCCGCCTAAAGCACTAAGAACCAAACCATAGGATCGCAATTTTTCAACAGAAGAGTGTCGACCCGGTCCGCTCATGGATAGTTGAACCAAAGAAGAATTAAGTTGTGATAATTTTTCCCAACCCAATCCCAAGCGCTCCATCGTTCCAACAGTGAAATTTTCAATTATTAGATCGGATGACTTAGTCAAGGTTTTCAATACTGAGAGCTGTTTTTGGTTTTTTAAATCTAGAGATAAACCCAGTTTATTTCTATTCAAGCTATGAAAGTAAATAGACGATTCAATCCTTTGCTTCTCGTCCATTTTTCCACGCAATGTTTCTAGGCCGCGGGTCCTATACAGGTCAAATCTAGTAGGCGCTTCGACTTTTATAATTTGTGCACCCAGGTCCCCGAGTATTTGGGCAGCCATTGGACCTGACCAAACCCAACTGAGTTCAATACATCTTAACCCGCTGAGAGGGGCATCTGGAGAGGCCTTAGATAAATTGTGTGAACTACTCTTTTTTAAGGAGGTACTAGAGAATTCCCTAACTACAAATGGCATCGCGGGAATGTTTGAACGCAAAAAGTTATCTCGAAAGATGTTTCTATCCGCGGCCTCTTGCTGATCATATACCGGCGCGATTACAGCTTCGCAATCCAAGCCTCGTATTAATAATTCATCCCTTTCAAATTCCAACAGAGTTTCTGACAGGAGTTGATCGGCCTTTTCACTATTCTTTGCAAGTTGAAAAGGGTCATCGAATTCGTCTTTTGAAGACCAGTCGGGATTGCCGATAGCTTTTCTTATATTTTTCCAATCCCGACGAGATCTACCAAGTAATGCGACGTAACCGTCCTGACAAGGATAGAAACCCATAGGAAAAATACCACCATGTTCCACACAAAGCCTGCCGTTACGCCTCCATCGACTGAATATCTCTTCACTATCTCCTGCATTTTGAAGAGAAAACGAACGCATAACGTCAGCGGCTGATACGTCGTAGTGGATGGCTTTGCAGTAATTGCCAGCCTCGCGGCGCCATATTTCAGATAGTGCTAATATGGCTCCATAGGCCCCGCACCACTTTTCGGGAATATCATTGGGTAGTCCCACGCCGGGACCGTCTCTATAGCCGATGGTCGAAGCAGCACCAGAAACTGCGCTGGCATGGATTCCAGTACCGCGATGTCCGACCTGATAGTCCCAAAGACGAATATTGACTTCTGCATGGTGGTGCTTATTGAAATTATTTTCCTCTAAACATCCATCGCTAACAAGTATATGGCAGTCCTCACAGGTCTCGGCTGGAGGGTTTCCAGTTAATGTTAGCCAATATTTTGCATAGTAGCTTGATCGGTTATTCCCAATGACTCCTACTTTAATGTTGGAATAGAACTCGATGGTCCGTTTCTTTTGTGAAGCACTCATTAGTCATCAATGCCCAGTTCAGGTGGCAATGGAAGTGGAATTTTCCCCCCGTGTTTGGAAGGCAATAAAATACAGGCATTCCCAAAAGCAGATTTCTCCCCTCTCTGATTGAGGGCTGACACCGATATGTCTACTAGGTGTAATCCCTGTAGTTCCCTTTTCGCATCTACTAGGCCCGACCACCAAATAGTATCGCCAACTAAGTTGGGTCGGCGGACTGAGACACTTAGCCTATGGAGAAAACCGTGATCTCCCATCCAATTGCACAACATATGCTGTGCCCATGCAATTCTTTGGGGGCCAATGTCATAAGCACCCCCCATTCCCACGTCATTCCCAGTTTTAACTTCAAGATGACCGCGGCCAGCTGAGTCTTTGACTCCCGTGTCTTTATTCATATGGTAATCTGCGTGGCGTTGACGATACCTAACCACATCCCCATGTGCTCCACCATAGTGTAACGCTCCCTGGGATGCCGCATACCAAGCAAGAATATCCGTTGTGGTCAATGGGCCCTTTACAACGGGTGGGATTTTATCGCCAACCTCTATATCTTCCCAAAATAGGGGGATATCGCCCTGGCGTTTTTCCGATAGAATCTGATTTTCAATATTATCGATTTCCTCAGATGTGTAATGATGTATAGGAGGTTGCTTGTCATCATTTTCGCGGCCGTCCGATTGACCGCGAGGTGTTCGGGCTACGTGCCCTATTGCAGTAGCAATGAGTTGGTTACTATCGTTATAGTATTTTACTTTGCCCGACTGCAAAACCCAGCGCGCAAATCGTCGGCCTTTTTTTATTTTCTGGCTTAGCAGTTTTGCGGAAACCTTAAATGTTGTATCGATTTTAATATAATCGAACCAAACAAAATCCGTGCCCGCGTAAATCCACTGAACACCTGGAAGTTTGGGGGCTATTATTGTAGAGTCTAAAGCATAAAGAATACAGGGGGGAGCGATGAGCCCGCCGACGGAGGATTTTGTGGCATAGTCCAGATCCAACCACAGAGGATTATCGTCTCCGATTCCCCATGCAAAGTGCTTTATGGCATCCTTAGTGGTTGTTTCAATCCACTGCATCCTAGACCTACGAAGAGGTAGACCAATTAGTTCATCTACTTCCGCTAGGCCCTCGTCGGTAATTTCTCCCCAAGCCATTGAGATTGAAACCAGGCAACGCGGCTATTCGGCGGCAGCCTTTTTTTCGTCGCGAATATTAGGAAGGACTTCTTTAGCAAACAAGCGCAGCATTTCTATGGTTTTTTGCGCTCCATAGTACGGTGGATAATGAATCATCAACGAAGTCGTGCCCACAGCTTTGAATTCTTCTATTCGTCTTATGACTGTGTCTGGTGAACCATGTATAATGGTCGTCTCAGTGAGCTTGTCGTATGCAAACTGGGACTCGTCTTCTTTTTCTGTAACGTCACCCAAATATCCGCCCGTATTGCCACCTGTTAAAAATGTTTTCATATGATGTGTTATGCCTGCTTCTGTGTCTTCACGGGCCTTGGCATCTGTTGGCGCAACATAAACCATTCGGACTACATCGACATTGCCGAATGCTGGATTTTGATTGAGTGGCGCGGGTGCATTTTTCATATACTTACGATAATGGTCAACGTGCTCCCCAATTGTTTCTACCGATGGAAGGGAAGATTGCATCAGACCAAAACCATGCTCCGCAGCGAACTGCATAGATCCAGGGGTGCCGGCTCCCATGAAAAACGGTGGGTGCGGTTTTTGAATCGGTTGTGGAAAAATTTCGTACGCCTCTTCCATGTCAAATTTAAAATGATTGCCGTCCGCTTGCATTCGTTTCTTGTGAAATCCATCAAGAATTAATGGAATCGCTTCCTGCTGTATTTCACGGCGTTTTTCATAGTCGATGCCTAGGCCTTCAAATTCATATGGGCGGTAACCAGATCCTAGGCCTAATTGAAATCGCCCATTACTAAGAATATCAACAAAAGCAGCATTCTCTACGATTCGCACGGGGTGATGGAGCGGCACAACCATTACAGCTGCGCCTAATTTGATGCGAGACGTCTTGGCAGCGAGATAAGATAAATAACTGAAAGGGTCTGGAAGTATACCATATTTATTGGAAAAATGGTGCTCGGCTATCCAAATGCTATCAAACCCAAGCTCTTCAGCTTCAAGTATTTCCCTGGTAACCCTAGCATGGATTGCTTGATGCGGATAGGGTTCATCTTTTGGATCAGGGTGGGAAGTTAAAAGAATACCTGCTTCCACTGGATTGCCTCCTTCTTTCAAAAACACCTAACAGTCAAACTGAAACTCTCTTCGCACTCACTATAACACCTGTTGCCTGATAATCATATGTTTAGCGAAGAAAATCATGCTTCAGATAGTTGCAGAGACGTGCCGTTAAATACATGATCAAGTGCTAGTTTTAGACGTTGGAGAAAATTTTGGTTGTCCTTCTCAGCTGGGGTCTAATGCAGTCCGACGGGAGTGGTGCCCTTAATCGTTATCCTGTGCATAATACGTTTTTCACCCGGATAGTCATTCAGTGCTATATGCAGCACGCGTCTATTGTCCCAGATTGCCAAGGTACCGATGCGCCACTGTAGTCGGCATGTGAATTCGGGGCGAGTTGCGTGTTGCAGAAGAAAGTTTATAATGGGAAGACTTTCTTCCGGCGACATTTTATCAAAATGTGTGGTCGTTTGTGGGTCGGTCAGATACAGGCTTGGGCGACCGGTTTCGGGGTGAACTCTTATCAGTGGGTGTATGGCGACTGTCGTTGGTTCATCGGGGTTTGGAATTTTATTTTGCATTTTGTTGGATCTAGCTGCACTTTTATCGTAGCGATTAGATGTTGAGATTCCTGAGAGCATCTTTTTCATACCATCAGACAAGTTGTCATATGCTTTCTCCATACACGCAAACATAGTGTCACCACCTATTGTTGGGACCTCTTTGGCATACAACATTGTCGCCATTGCGGGTGTTGGTGTAAATATTTGATCTGTATGCCAATGGTCTCCAAAGTTGTTTGGGTCATCCGGTTCTTTTACAATTTCGATTATCTCTGGAAAGTCCAAAAGTCCACTTAGATAGGGATGCAGGTGCGGTTCATTCCACATCTTAGCAAACTCAAGCTGTTCTTTTGGGGTTATGGTTTGGTCGCGAAAATAAATCACACCGTGGTCCAGAAGAGCTTTGTTAATTACTTTAAATTCCTTTTGACGGATATTGGAGATTTGAACATCCCTAATCTCGGCTCCGATTGCTCCCGCAATTTTTTCTATTTTTATTGTCATAGGTTCAGTCCATTTAATTTCAATTCGCCATATTCTATGAGATAATTTAATGCACCTGGGATCAACGATGTGATAAGCAATCGTATTGATATGCTTAATTGATACGCGAGATCCACAGCATGACTATAAAGAGGAAAGTGAAATGAGCATCGATTTTACAACCGAGCAGCTTCATATACGGGAAAACGTTAGCAGATTGTGTGCTGAGTTTGGTGACGAGTACTGGTTGGATAGAGATGCGGACGGGGAGTTTCCTGAAGAGTTTTGTAGGGCAATTGCGGATCAGGGTTACATGGGGATAGCGATGCCCGAAGAATATGGTGGAGCCGGTCTTGGAATTACGGAAGCCGCTATTTTAATGCAGGCAATATCGCAGTCTGGTGCGGGAAACGGGGGAGTTTCATCAGTTAGCTTGGGCATATTTGGGCTGAATCCCGTTGTTCGCTACGGTACCGACGAGCAAAAAAAACGCATGCTGCCTCCGATAATTACACGAGATGACATAGCGTGTTTTGCGGTTACAGAAGCTGAGACTGGGTTGGATACTACTCGACTAAAGACTAGAGCTGTTCGGCGAAATGATAGATATATTGTTACGGGCCAAAAGGCCTGGACGACAACGGCCCAAGCAGCAAATAAGATTCTTCTTATTGCAAGAACAGAAGAAGAAAATTTGTCAACTAAACCCATTGATGGGTTGAGTCTGTTTTATACAGACCTGGATCGTTCTAGAGTGGAAATAAGGAAAATCGATAAGATGGGGCGCGATTGCGTCGACTCTAACTTGGTCTTTTTTGATGGAATGGAAATTCCTTTTGAAGATAGGATTGGAGAGGAAGGTAAAGGGTTTCGTTACTTATTACATGGAATCAATCCTGAACGTATTCTGATTGCAGCTGGCCTGGTCGGACTTGGTCGAGCGGCTTTACTCAAGGCAACAGATTACGCAAAAGAGCGCACGGTTTTTGGACGACCTATCGGCGTTAATCAAGGGATACAGCATCCTCTAGCTGAGAGTTGGGCAGAATTAGAAGCAGCGAATTTAATGGCCTTTAGGGCGGCTCAGTTGTACGATCGCGGTGAAGATTGTGGTGCAATTGCCAATGCGGGGAAGTATTTGGCGGGGGAGGCCACTTTCAAAGCCTGTAATACGGCGATTATGACCCATGGTGGTATGGGGTATGCAAAGGAATTCCATGTGGAACGGTACATGCGTGAGGCTCTGATACATCGAATCGCACCAATAACGCCGCACTTGATTCTTTGTTATATTGCCGAGAGAGTGCTTGGGCTTCCAAAGTCGTACTGACCCAATCGATAAATTAAATTTCTAGGTATAGGAAGGTAATGAACCAAGATTTAGATGTGAAACATAATTTTGCAGACCTAGGTGATGTATTGATACATTATGTTATGGCTGGGGCGGGTCCAGCTATTGTGTTATTGCATGGGTGGCCCCAAACTTGGTGGGAATGGAGACATATAATTCCATCTTTGGCCATGAATTATACCGTTATAGCGCCCGACCTAAGGGGATTAGGGGATAGCTCCAGACCACTTAACGGATATGATAAAAAAACAGTGGCTAACGACATCTGGCGGTTGGTAAATGAAATTCTAGGCTATAAGAGTTTTTTCCTCGTGGGGCACGATTGGGGCGGCCCTACAGCCTATGCCCTGGCTGCTGCCCACCCAGAGGCAGTTGAAAAGATGGTAATCCTAGACGTGACAATTCCTGGTTGTGGGGGTGACTTCTCCGAGGGTGGCCGCAGATGGCATCACCAGTTTCATTCTACCCCAGACTTAGCCGAAGCACTAACACAAGGTCGTGAGGGGATTTACCTGTCATGGTTCTACAGAACATTTGCTTATAAGCCAGATTCTATAACGAATGAAGACCTAAAAGAATATCTGCGCACCTATGTGCAGCCGGGTGCTATGCGAGCAGGTTTTTCGTATTACAGAGCAATCCCTCAGGATATCGAAGATAACAAAAAAAATATTCAAAAAATGAAACTCCCAATGCCGGTTCTGGCAATAGGGGGGGGAGTTAGTTACCCGAATGGGCGAGGTAGAGGAAAACAGACGTCAGAGTCGTTAGCACGTGTGGCTGATAACGTAACAGGAGAGGTGTTTGATTATTGTGGTCACTTTATTCCAGAGGAGGCGCCATCAAGATTGAATGATAGTTTAGCTCGTTTCTTTGCCGAATAGACGTTTCCCGGTGGGTAACCATATATTTATTCCCCATAATCGAAAGTAGATAGTGGTTCTGCGTCTGCAGATTTAAACACAAAGAGTGAGCTCAGGAGTAACGGATAATTCAATTGGCTGATAGGTTTTATCTATGCGCATGATTACGGAAAAAGAGATAAAAGCAGCATTGGACCAGGTTGGTATTACTGATGGCCAGATAGTGATGGTTCACTCTGATTTAAGCCGAATAGGTTGGGTGTCAAACGAAAGGTCACGGGCAGGTATATTAAATTTTTACTTTGAATCAATCGCTAAACAGATTGGTAATAAAGGCACTATTGTGGTGCTATCCTGCACAGAATCTTATGCTCGCAATTCTATCCCTTTCGACTACGAAAAATCTCCTTCTGAACAGGGTGTTCTATCAGAATTTGTCCGTAAGAAAGACGGTGCGGTACGGTCAATGCATCCTCTTTTTTCCCTGACTGCGCTTGGAGAAAAATCGCATTTAATCTGTGGTTCCGATATTTGTAAAACGGGTTTCGGATATGGGTCACCCTTTCACAAATTACGCGAAATGGATGCTCGGATATTGTGTATCGGAGTAGACTTGTTGTCGATGACATTTGTGCATCACATAGAGCAGACCTATGGGGTGCCATACGGTTATACCAAGGAGTGGGATACTAAGGCATATAAAGGTGGGGAAGTGTTAAAGGATCGTTATTTTGCGTTTGTCCGTTATCTAAACGCTGGCGTCAATTATAATTTTGGTAAGATGCAAACACTATTGCTGCAACGAGGATTAGCTCGAAAGGCTCCTCTTGGCCTAGGCGCGGTTTGGTCTGTTCGCGCGGTTGACGTTTTTAACCTGGGAATAGAGCAGCTAAAACTTGATCCATTTTTTTTTCTAGAAAATGAACCCGACAGGCAACCATGGAAGAACTAAAAAGTAATAATAATTTGAGGGACCAATGATGAATACAGTTGGAGCGATTTTGCATGACGTTTTAAAAATTCCAAAGGCAGAGATTTCATTAGATTTGTCTATCAATAGCATTCAAGAGTGGGACTCTTTGGCTCATCTTGAACTGATGATGTACCTCGAGGAAGCCTATTCTCTGGTAATCGACGAAGATTCCATAATTGAGTGTGGTTCAGCAGCGGGGCTGTGTGAAAAATTAAATCTTCCTCTTTAGGATGAGCCGCGCGGGGAAGTTTGAATTAATATGGAAACTGATGCATTTTTTATTAGCCGAAAATCACCAGAGTTTTGTACGGAAAACTCCAATCTCCATCCCAATATTTTGGCGCCATTCTTGAAGAAAGTTGATGAAAGTCCCGAAAATAAAGCGCTATGGGTCGACGATGTTAATTTGAGTTATTTTGATTTGTGGACGGCTGCTAGACCCATCATTGTTTGTCTGAACGCGATTAAAAGAGGTAAGGAGATGGGGCCGATTGCTATCGTGGCGGATCGTTCTCTAACTTCTTTTCTTTCTATAATAGCAGCACTGGCCTGTGGAATTCCTTATGTTCCAATTCACCCTAAATATCCAAAAAAGCGCCAAATCGATATTCTTGATGAATCGGGATGCTCTATTTTAATTTTAGATTTAAATAGCTCGCACACCATGGGTAAAGTATTACCTGAAATTAAAAAGTCACTTGCGATAATTTGGGTAGGCGAAGACGACGTTTGCGAACATCTCCAGCTGCTTGACGGGCACAAGGCTTTCCTTACAGCTGATGCACGAGATCAGGAGATGCCCGAGTTAAGTGCCGGGAGTATTGCTTGCGTCTTATTTACTTCGGGATCAACCGGAAAACCCAAAGGAATTGCGGTTAGTCATTCAAATATCTTAAGTTATGTAGAATCCGTTACAAAATTATATAAACCGACAGTTGGCGACAGGTTTAGTCAAATATTTGATCAGACCTTTGACCTTTCACTGCACGATATGTTTGTTGCGTGGTCATCTGGCGCTAGTCTTTATTGCGTGCCGGATAGAGAAAGGCACGCGCCAGGGCGTTTTATCAATCAACACTCCCTTACAGTGTGGTTTTCGACGCCTTCCACAGCGGCTATAATGGAAAGTCTTAAGTTATTGAAACCGGGATCTTTTCCGACGCTCCGTTTAAGCCTCTTTTGCGGTGAGCCGTTGAGTGTTGAGCTGGCCAAAAGCTGGATGATGGCTGCCCTCAACAGCAAGCTGGTAAACTTGTATGGTCCTACTGAGACAACTATAGCAATAACAGAAATGACTTTTACCAAAGAACTATTAAAAGATATGGGCTCAATTGTTCCTATTGGTCTCCCATTTGCTGGGCAAGTAGCTGGTATATGCAATTCTAGGGGCGAATTTCTACCTTTACTTGATGGTTCCCAGGGTGAGTTAATGCTCTCTGGAGATCAGGTAACTATGGGTTATTGGAGAGACAAAGTAAGTACTCGCGCTAAGTTTTTAAACCGCCCAAACAATCGATCGGGAAACAATAAATGGTTTAGGACTGGTGACCGGGTCGTTTACCATAATCAATTTGGATTTCAATTTTTGGGCCGTCTAGATGACCAAATTAAAATTAGGGGACATCGAGTTGAAATATCTGAGATAGAGGGGGTTTTGCGAAAGATAACTGCATCGTCGGCCGTGGCTGTGATCCCTTGGCCTCAGAACCCAACCAGTGTTAACGGAGTAGTCGCATTTATAATGGGCGCTCAGTTGAGTGGAGAAGAGATCAAAAAATTGTGCCGGCGATTTCTTCCTTTATACATGGTCCCACAAAAGGTTATTCTGCTGCGCACATGGCCTACCAATTCAAGCAGTAAAACGGATAAAAAGGCATTATTAAAAATCCTTGAGGGTGGTGATAATTAATTATGCGGATATTATTCGTGGGAGACATTATCTCGGGTAAGAATATTCTTGAAGAGATAAAGAAAGTTGGGATCTTGGCAGCAATAGCGACTTCTGAGCGAAATATGAAAAGATGGCAAGATTTTGGCATTCCGGCATTCGTTGTATCCGAAATAAATAATCCAGAGATAGTTAATAAACTTGAACAGCTAAAGATTGATTTACTGGTTAACTTTAATTCAAGTATTATTTTTTCACAAAATGTTCTCTCATGTTTAAAAATCGGGGGCATCAACTTCCACCCAGGAATCCTTCCTAATTACGCTGGGTCAAACGTTCATCAGTGGATGATGTTGAACGGCGAGTTATGGGGAGGCGTGACTATCCATGTAATTGAACAGAGAGTCGACCAAGGGTCGATTCTTTGCTCCTCTAAAACGCAGATCTTAGACACTGAAACGGGTTTGACTTTGTTCATGAAATTAATTCAACGAGGGCGGGATTTGATCGTGGAGCTGTTGCCTGAGATAGCTAGGAACGGCTTTAGTTCTTCTAGACCTCAAGATTTGTCTAATTGGAACTTTTTTTCTCAAAGTAAAAAACCTAACGGAAAAATTAATTTTGCACAAAATGCTTCTAAGGTTCGCAGGTTCATTCAAGCCTTAAATTATCGTCCTACGATTTCTCCGTTAGGTTGCAGCTTTGTGGATGCCCCTCTCGGCCCTATTGAACCAATTACCGTTAGCGTTTCGCAGGCTTTGCAACCTTCCGGTATAAAGCCAGGTACGATAATCAAAATAGATTCGGAGCATGTCAGCATAGCATGCAAAGATAAAAGTCTCCTTATTGAGAAATTTTGGCTAAACGGTAGAGCGATGGGAACGGAGGAAGCTGCAGTTTTGGCAGGGATGCACGTTGGGCAAATTATCTAAGCATTGTAGTGTATGAGACTCGGAAAGATGAAAAAAAGTGAATATACTAGAACTTATCAATGAATGCAGGCCTATAGATTTTAAAGAGGAAAATCAGCATCTGAAGCGAATTCGTTCAAGTGGTTATACAGTTATTGAACAAGTTTTAAATGATCAATTAATAACAAAATTACTGACTAAGGTTCTAAGAAATTTTGATGGCCAAAGCTCTCTACCGATTGCGGAAGTCCCGATGGAGTGGGATGCTAACTGGGTCTTAAATTTACAAAATAAGGATAAGGAATTTATAGATTTGTTGGATATGTCTATCGTTAAAAGGTTAATGATGGCATCTCTAAATGATCCTCATTTTCGTCATTTCCCTGTCTCCGACCCAAATTATATTTTGGGCCAGTTTGTTGCGCGATCGAGCGTTGAAGAGCTGGAACTTCATATCGACGCTGGCATGCCGCAGCCAGGGAAAAGTACAACTATGATGCAGCTTAGTTTCATACTAGAGGATGTTACTCTGGAAAACGGTTGCACCGTAGTAGTCCCGGGTTCTCATCTTTTGGGGGAATACAGTGATAGAGACTATAAAAATGTTATTCCCATCCCGGCTCGGGCTGGTGACATTTTAGTATGGGACGCACGGCTTTGGCATGGCAGTCGTAAAAATATAACTAAAAAGACGCGTTGGTGCATTATCGCAACGTTCCAAAGGTGGTGGATAAAGCAGTCATTTGATATACCGAGAGGATTACCGCAGAATATTTATGCGCAACTAACTAACAAACAAAAAGCTCTACTAGGATATAGTACAGTTCCACCAATTAATGAAAAAGAGCGCAGAACAAGAGCTATGAAGTACTCCGAGTTAGCGGATACGGTCGATGGCTTTTACAAGAAAAAATAGATGGAAGTAGGTTAGCTAATCTCAGGTGGTATCTAGAATGCACCAAATAATGACTTTGACCAAAGAGCTGTGTGATATTAAGTCTGGGGTTGTTTGTGATGGAAATGAGGCTCTATTTCGGCGTATTGGCGATGAGTTGCCGTTGAAAATATTTCGCTACGAGTCTGGGCAAAGGCACAATGGCTGGATCGTTCCCGACAAGTGGAGTGTTAGAGAAGCCAATATCTATAAAGATGATAAATTACTCTACGACGGCACAGTTAACGCCCTGGGTGTTGCACAGTATTCTCGAAGTTTTGAGGGAGAATTAGATTTAGAAACTCTGAAAAAACACTTGTTTTCCATTCCATCCTTGCCTGATGCACATGTTTTTCACTGCAATTGGCTATATCGGCCTTGGGAGAATGGTTGGGGTTTCTGCCCTCCCCATCGCTTCGTAGATTCTCTGAAACCGGGGAAATACCGTGTATCGCTTAAGACGACGTTTGAGCCAGGGGAGATGTTGGTGGCCCACCACCATATCCCGGGAAAGTCAGATAATACAATCGTCTTCCAATCTAACACCTGTCATCCGCACATGGCAAACGACGGATTTTCTGGAACAGCTGTTATGATCCGTTTCTTCCAATGGTTGTCGGAAAGAGATAACTATTACAGTTATAGATTAATTCTGTGCCCTGAGCATCTTGGCACCGTCTTTTATTTGAGAGATCACACTGCGTCCGAGATTGACACCTATTTGGCGGGAGTTTTCGGAGAAATGATGGGAACAGATGGGGATATGGTGGTTGCCAGCACGTTTAAGGGTGAAGAAGTAATTGATAGAGCATTCAGGCATATTGTAGCCCAAACTACGACTAAGCATAGATTCTTAGGGTTTCGGGAAAGCGTTGGGAACGATGAAACGGTTTGGGAAGCTCCAGGTTACGAGATTCCGTTTGTTCAGGTAAATCGATTTCAAACACACTCTGAACCTTTTTGGGGTTACCATACAAACTACGATAATATCGATATAATCAAGCCAGAGCTTTTGGAAGAGTTTTTTATTGTTTTTCAAGGTGTTATAGAACTTCTAGAAAATAATGTTCTGATGCACCGAAAGTTTGATGGTTTAGTCGCCCTATCAAACCCGGAATACGATATTTATTTGGAAAGGTTTGACCCAAGCAAATCAGCGATAAGAGATAATGAGTACAATAATAAGTGGGGGGTATTGCAGGACTCTGTCGTTCGATACTTTGAGGGCAATATGAGCGTTTTGGACATAGCAGAGAAACATGATCTAAATTTTTTTGACGTTCGACAGTATATACAAAAATTTGCTGACAAAGATTTGATAGACATTTCATTGCAACAGATAAGGCGCACGCCAGCACAACGTGTGGCGTTGGAAGAGAGCAAATGATGGACACGTATAAGGTGATTTTTTTCGGCGACTCGTTCACAGCTTGCCGCGGATTGCCTCAGCCAGATACTTGGCCTAGTTTAGTCAGTGACACCGTATCGAAATATTTTAAAAACATAGCAGAACTTGAATTTCGAACGAGCACAGCTATACAAGAAAATACGCGTGGTGCCCTAGAGAGGGTCCAGAAAGATATTTTATTTGCTGAGCCGGATGTAGTTACGATCCAGTACGGAACTAACGATTCTACCCACTGGATTAGCTACCGCGGCGCTCCAATAGTTTCGCAGGAGGCCTTTAGAGCTAACCTCACTGAATTAGTAGATAAATGTCGAAGATTCGGCATCCAAAGGGTCGTGCTTATAACCAATCATCCTGTAGCTCTGGATAGGTACGATATAAATGGTCTGACCCCTGATGAAAACACTCAGATCTACGACAAAATAGTGCGTGAAGTTGCGGCTAATTGCGCTTGTCATTTGGCGGATGTGCGAACAGCTATGGAAGAACTTAGCCCCGGGGAGCTTTGTCTTAGCGACGAAATCCATGTTACCAAGTTCGGAGCCAAAGTGTATGCTGAGACTATTGCGCCCGTAATGGTTGGAGTATTGAATGGACTCATTAGCCTGGCTGATTAACGATCAACAAAGCGCTGAAAATGATTAAAGTTGGATTAATAGGCGCTGGAAAAATAGCAGATACTTTTCATCTGCCAGCGTGGGAAACCGTTGAGGGTGCCCGTGTCATGGCGCTTGTTGACCCAAGGATAGGTGTTGCAAATGAATTAGGAAAAAAATATGCCATAAAAAAAACGTACGATACATTGCGCGATATGCTGGAGAGTACGCAACTGGATGCTGTGGATATATGTTCGCCACATGCACTTCACGCCGAGCACGCTTGCGAAGCACTTAGGGCGGGTCTTCATTGCTTCGTTGAAAAACCATTTGCAACGAGCGCTCGTGATGCCAAAAAGATAGCCAGGGAGGCAGCAAAAAACGCCCGTATTGTAATGTGTGGTCAGCATCAAAGGTTTAGACCTGAAAGTATAGTCCTGAAATCCATGATCGACGCTGGAGAATTCGGTGAAATTTACCACATCAAAGTTGAAGCAATGGCAGCCAGGGGAATACCGGTTCAAGTCGCTAACTCCTTTACTGATAAGAAATTATCAGGGGGAGGCCCTTTAATTGACCAGGGATCCCATGGTCTAGATATAGCATGGTGGTTTATGGGGTGTCCGAAGCCAATGTCTGCCTTTGCAGTAGTTTCTGGACAGGCAGTTCCAAAAACTGGCAGGGCTATTACTGGTGCGACTTGGAGCGTTTACAATGTAGAGGATTTTGCAACAGCAATAATCCGGTTTGAGGACAACAGGTCAATAACGGTTCGTACTTGTTATTTTTCCAACTGTTTAGAGGATGTGTTTGGATGTGAGATTTTGGGCACGAAAGCGGGAGCCACTTGGCCAGAATTGAGAGTGACACAGCCTGATGGTGGGCATGTAAAACGCACAGTTATAACAACTGATAACACAGCTTTGGCTAGCGTTTCGGAGCTAAATCATTTTGTAGCGCTTATCGAAAAACGTTGTTTGCCAGTTATTCCCATTGAACACTCTATCACGTTGACTAAGATGATTGATGGCTTGTATGAGTCTGCCAGAACCGAGACCGTAGTTAACTTTTAGTAGAAAGTGGTTTGCTTATTTGATTAACCCTTTCCATAAAGGTTATTCTAGGGATTGAAACTTTTGCGTTTAATAAGAGGGTGTATCCATGACGAGCAAAAAAGGGCCATTAAGTGGTGTAAAGGTTGTCGCGTGTTCCACTGCACAAGCAGGGACTGTTCCGTATATGTTAATGGCCGATTTGGGTGCTGAAGTTATAAAAGTAGAGGTACCAGGTAAGGGTGACAATTCAAGAACCGCCGGCGAACTCCGGGGAGAAATAAGCTCTTTTTTTGAGACCAATAATAGAGGCGTAAAGAGCATAACACTGAACCTTAAATCGGAAGAAGGCCGCACTATACTGCATAGGCTTGTAGAGAAGGCCGATGTTTTTGGCCAAAATTTTCGACCGGGTGCTGCCGAGAAAAATGGTTTTGGTTACAATGAGCTAAAGAAAATTAATCCAGCTTTGGTTTATGCCTCTGTGTCTGCCTATGGCCAACAAGGTCCCCATGCCGAGTTTGCGGGTACTGATGCAGTTGGGCAAGCACTCGGAGGTATCGCAGAGGCTTATGCCGGTCCCGGTGAGCCCATGCGAACAGGCTTGGTATCTGTGGCCGATGAATCATGTGCGATTTTAACATTTGGAGGGCTTTTAGCCGCCCTATATCATGCTAAAAATACAGGTGCTGGACAAAAGGTCGAAACATCTCTCGTTGGCGGGGTTGTGCGGCTTATGGGCTGGACCATGACAACTACAATGTGGCGAAATGCCAATCCTATTGCCGGCGCAAGGATCAACGGGACCCGAGATTTCCCGGGTATTGCGGCGAGCTTTGATGATCGGGACGGCCGACCAATGGTATTTCAGCTTGACCACCGTCACTGGGGTCGAGCCATGCAGGCACTTGGCTTTTGGGAGACGCTGGAAGAAAGGGGAGCAAGTGACCTCGGGCTTGCTTTGGTCTCAGAGGAAAAAAAAGTATTGATTTTGAATACTCTAAGAGAACTTTTCGCAACGGGAAGTAGAGATACGTGGATAGAAATTTTGAGAAATGCGGATATAGTATCGGCACCAATTAATACTCTTTTAGAGGCTTCAAAAGACCGTGATGTAATCGAGAATGGTTATATAACAGAGGTTGACTATCCAGAGATTGGTGAAAGTTTAAAGGTCCACGGATCCCCTTGGCAATTTTCCAAGACACCTGCTCAGATTGGGAGGGCCCCAAAACTAGGTGAACATACGGAGGAATTGTTAATGGACTTGGGGTATACACAGCCAGATATCGATAGGCTGAGGACGCAAAATATTATATGAAACACTCATCTGTTAATAGCTGTTTGCTGATCGTTCTTCGCTAATTATTTATTATTGATTGTTGGATCCACAGAAGCGAACCTATTTATTGATAGCTCACAGCGGAATATATTTGTCGTTTTAATAGATGACTAGGTCCCCCAACCTCTTCTCTAGAACCGCATCTTTTCTCGTGCAGTGGTTTGCAATAAAAGGTGATTTGGGGGCTTGATTATAAGTGAAATTATCGCAGCCAAAATGGACATTCCAGTGAATAATAAAAGTGATATTTCATAAGTTTTGTTCCAATCCCAGAGAAGGCCAGAAATAATTGGACCAGCCGCCTGTGATGAAATTTGCACCGTTAGAACAATCCCTCTTATGGAGCTGAAGCTGCCCCTTCCAAAATAATCAGCCCAAATTATTGGAAGAACGCATAGGATTCCTCCGATGCCAATGCCAAATAATGTAGCGGCAAGATACGCCATTCCAACGGTTTGGATGGCTAACATCAATATGCAACTAATTCCCAAGCTGGCAGAAGCAAATAATAGATTTGTACGAACTCCAAATCGGCGCACCGTAAAGCCATATAAGATGGCTGAAAGGCCGGAAAGAAGAGAAAATATACTCACGGTCACTGCCGCAGAAGCTGGCGAAAGTCCTCGTTCCAGCAGGTGCGGAGCTTGATGAAGACTAACACCTGCTTGTATAGGGTATACCATGGCGGTGAAAGTTATAAGCAGCCAAAAAGCTTTAGTATTGATTGCTTGCGATCTTGTAAACGAAGGTTCTTCCGTTATTTGCTCATTATTAAAAGTATCGCTTTTCTTTAGCGCACCGTCTGGCAGTAGTCCAATGTCTTCAGGTCTACGGCACATAAGAAAAAAAGTTGGAAAAAAACCAACGATAAAGACAATAAGCCCTATGGCGATCCATGCTGCACGCCAATCAAGCGCATCCATAACCGCATAGGCTATTAGTGGCATGGAGGTTAGGCCAGCCATTTGGGTTAATGTGACGATTGAAATAGCGCGAGGACGGCGTCTAATAAACCAATTATTCACGGCCCCATAAATCCCCAGATCAAAAGGACCTGCGAAGTTCATGCGTGCTACGCAAAACAGAATGTAAAACATCGTTAAGGAATTTGTATATGAAATCAGCATAGAACACAGTGCCGTAGTCACTATGGCGAAACACAATATAGCCCTGGCCCCGTGTCTATCCACTAAAGGGCCGAGTAACGGTGATATAGCCGCGGCTAAAAGCCCTCCCAGCGAAACGGCCCCGGACAAAGCTGTTTTTGACCAGTTAAATTCAATCGTCATAGGTGTGACAAAGATAGAGAGTGTTGCTACGGCGGGCCCTTGACGTGCGAAACCCGCACAACAGGCGCAAAGTAGAATAACCCAGCCGTAAAAAAAAGGAAGGTGAGTTGAAAAGTGAACGGCGAGTCTCTTCATTGAAATTCCAGTATAGAGTTGACAGCATATCTGTGAATAGAAGAAGTAACGAAATGCTTTTCTAATATGGTTTTCTTGTTTGTAACAAAAACTTGTCTTAATGTCCTTGTTAGGTTTTAAGAAGCGTTTGGAGATCGTGATAAACTGAACTTAAGGGATCTTTGGATAAATTCGCGAAGCGGTAAAAAAAATAGAGGAGTGGGAAATGAGGCTAGGTATGTTTATGCAACCTGTTCACGACGTAAAACGTGATCAAACGCAGGTTATAGATGAAGACCGAGAAACTATCATTCTTGCGGATAAATTGGGATTTGAGGAAGTTTGGGTCGGAGAACATGCGTCGGCCACGGTAGAACCGATTACGGCTCCTCTCGTTTTTCTTGCTACACTTCTAGGTGAAACGACAAAAATCAAATTGGGCACGGGAGTTTTTTGCCTTCCCAACCACCATCCGGCACAAATTGCTGCGCAAGCTGCATTATTTGATCACCTGTCCCGAGGTCGCTTTCAAATGGGAGTTGGAACGGGAAGTCTTAGTTCAGATGTTGAGCTGTTTGAAGTCGGTGGAGATACGGATCGGGGGGATATGGTCCGAGAATCAATGGAACATATTCGTGCCATATGGGATGGCGAACCACCGTATGCGATAAAAGGTAAGTACTGGAACATAAATATAGAAGACATGAGAAGAGCCGAATTTGGGGTTGGCCATTTTGTAAAACCATATCAACAACCCCATCCGCCAATAGCGATTTCCATTATGTCGCCAAAATCCGGAAGTGCTAGAATTGCCGGTGAAAATGGATGGATTCCAATCTCGGGTGCCGCATTTCTTCATCCGCGTTACACTTCCAGTCATTGGGAGACATACGCTGAAGGATGTGAAAAAGCAGGAAGGCCGGCTGATCGTGAAATTTGGCGAGTGTCCAGGAGTATTGTGGTCGCGCCATCAGACTCGGAAGCCCTAGATTATGTTTTGAACCCTGATGGTCCAATGAGTTATTGGTATCAATATTTCCTGTCTTCTATAAAGACTCGGGGTTTAACTAAATACGTGGCCCCTGAAGGTCATCCTGAT
>CAYFGZ010000044.1:0-27373 GCA_964342575.1 uncultured Nisaea sp.
GGAAATTGAGCCATCATTACGGCTATCTCTAGTGTAATAGTCCATAATCTGGTTGCATGCTCATAACTTTGGATATCAAATTTGCCGTCGCTATGTCGGAACTTCATTAAATTCATAGAAGCTAGATTACAGGCGGTATCATCTAGAAACATATATTCTGAACATGGATTGGAGGCATCGATCCGTCCCCCTTCGGGGCAGGTGTGCCATTCATTTATCGTTGTATCATATTGTAGCCCTGGATCGGCACAAGCCCATGCAGCATGAGATATTTTATCCCATAATTCTTTTGCGTCGACGGTCTGGATTACTTCTCCATTTGTCCTCTGAGTTAGATTCCATTTCCCTCCATGTTCAACGGCCTCCAAAAATTCGTTGTTGACGCGGACGGAGTTGTTGGAGTTTTGGCCAGAGACAGTTAAATATGCTTCAGAGTCCCAATCTGTATCGTAGGTTCTAAATTCAATCTCATTGTATCCTTGTTGGGCGAATTGTATTACCCGTTGGATATAATTTTCGGGTATCATTGCCTTTCGTGCAGCTAGTATAGCTTGTTTAAGAGAGCCGTTTTGTTTGGGGTTGAAACGGGCTTCATTGTCAACTCCATCCCAGTCTGTGCAAGCTTTCATAACTGTGGTCATATGTTGACTGGCCAGCTTTGACCCCGCCACTAGCGCAGCTACTTTTTGTTCTTCGACAACTTTCCAATCGATGTATTCTTCTATATCTGGATGGTCTATATCGACCGTAACCATCTTCGCGGCCCGTCTTGTAGTTCCTCCCGATTTTATGGCTCCAGCGGCTCTGTCACCTATTTTCAAAAAACTCATCAGACCGGAGGATCGACCACCACCTGACAGAGACTCCCCAGATCCCCTTAGTCTCGAAAAATTAGAACCGGTTCCGGACCCATATTTAAAAAGTCTAGCTTCTCGAACCCAAAGGTCCATTATGCCGCCCTCATTGACGAGGTCATCATCAACTCCTTGTATAAAACAAGCGTGCGGTTGAGGGTGTTCATAAGCTGACTTTGAACGAGTGAGTTTGCCGGTTTGGTAATCGACATAAAAATGCCCCTGGGCTGGGCCGTCTATACCGTAAGCCCAGTGTAATCCTGTATTAAACCATTGCGGTGAATTAGGTGCTGCCATTTGTTGGCACAACATATACGTTATTTCGTCATAATAGGCGTGTGCATCCGCTTCGGTATCGAAATAACCACCCTTCCAGCCCCAGTATGCCCAAGTCCCAGCCAACCTATGAAAGACTTGCTTGGCACTAGTTTCGCCAACCATTCGCTCTTTTTTTGGCATAGACGCCATAGCCTCTGTATCGGCTTCCTGACGCCACAACCATGCCGGTACACCCTTCTCTTTGACTGGCCTACTTACGGCCGGAATACCCGCTTTCCGAAAATATTTTTGGGCTATAATATCTGAAGCCACTTGGGACCAGCTCGCCGGCACTTCCACGGATTCATTCCTGAATACCGTTGAGCCGTCTGGGTTGCGAATTTCACTCGTGACAGTGTGGAATTCTATTTGGGCATATGGTCCACCGTCTATCGTTGTGAACCGGCGTTCAATTTTCATCTATATGCTCTCCATTCCGCTCTGCCATTTTTCTTAAAATTTTCTCACTCAAGTTCCATAAAACACTATATTTGGTATTAGAAGTATTCAATCTACTAAATGTTGTTGATTTTAAGCAAGGTGTATTTTGTAAATGTTAACCATTTCTTTTTTTGTTTGGTTAGTATTAATAAATAATTGTTAGATCCACTTCATTTGAAAACCTTATAGCCTCCAAAAGATTTACTTAAGCTCCAATGTTTTTACTGGTGATACGGGTTTTGATTACTTCCAGATATTTGACACTAGTGTTTATGTGTCAACTTTTTCAAGCAGCAAAGGACCCGCGCCCAGAATCCCCATCATGCCAATGTATTTGCACAAAGGCAATACATTTTGTGCGTAATAATATTTCGTTTACTATATATAGTACCGAATGGTGTATATTGATTCGATCTAGGTTGTCCTTTTATAGCTTATTAATAAAATACCAAATATTACCCCGAACACTCCCAGCATCTGTATAGTGGTTATGGTTTGACCCAATAATAAATAGGCAACAAGAACGCTGATCAAGGGTTCGATATTCATAAATACAGCTGTTCTCAGTGCTCCAAGTCGGGCGATTGCAGCATAGCAGCATGTTAGGCCTAGCGCGTGGCACAGTGAATTACCTACTACACCGAAACTACCGACCAAATTGTTGGGAATCACAAACTGCGATAATGAGAAAGTTATAAAAAGATACACCATACAAGGTATGCCAGTTGAAATAGTGGCCAATGTTAAGGGAGACAAGTCTTCGGTTAGGGGTTTTGCTACGATGAACGAGGTCGCTACGCATAGTCCTGCGGAAAAAGCCATCAAAATTCCCAGCCAATCGAGAAGATAGCCGCCACCGAGTAGGAGGCAGAGGCCGCTAAATGCAACAAACATAGCAGCTATTTTAAGTCCGTTTAATCTATCCAGTTTCAAGATATGGGATGCTGGTGCCACTATTAATGGAAATGTAAAAAAAGTAAGACTAGCTATTGCAACCGGGATATAACGAACAGAGGTCATGTAGCAAAATGACGAAAGACCCGTTGATAGCGCCAGCAAAAAAAGCCGCGGCATGTGCGATTGGTGTACACCCCATCTTTGTGCGCTAAATAACAGTATTGAGAAAATAATTAAAAAAGTTATCAGAAAACGATAACTCTGTAGAGAGGTTGCATTTATTGCATTATCAAATGCTATTTTTGCAAAGGAAGGAGCGGATCCAAAAGCGGTGGCAGAAATGGCCATAAAGAACAGGCCTGACAAATATTTCGACCTAATGCGATCATTATTTGGAAACTTTTTTGCTTTAGCTGATTGAGGTGACTGGACGCCAACGCTTTTGAGTGACATATTCTGAATCCAATATGAACTTTAGAGGGTGCCGTTCATGGATGTGGGTACACATTTGTACACGTGGTTGTGGGGTCGCCAAGTAGGTGGTGACCAGTTTGGTAACCGCTATTTCGAACACAAATATAGGACAGTAGCAAGTGGTAAGCTAAAGAGGTGGGTTCTATACAACGGGATCGTTGAAGCATCTAAAGTCCCACCAGAATGGCACGCTTGGTTGCATTATAACCTCGAGTCGGTCCCCGATTTAAGTGAGGCCCTCGGGTTTGAGTGGCAAAAGCCTCACTTGCCAAATTTAACTGGTACTCGGTATTCCTACCGTCCCCCTGGCCATTTATCGCAGGGAGGGACGCGTGATGGCGCGACAGGTGACTACGAACCATGGAAGCCCAATTAGAATGGGCAGATGAAAAGGGTGTGGTAGCTTCTAGACCCGCCTCAATTGCTATTCTAAAAGATACCTAAAGGAAGAAGACTATGCGTCGAAGTTCAATGGAAACGGGTATAGGTGCAATTGTTTTGATCATTGCGATAATTTTTTTGACTGTTGCCTATCGCGCAACCGATTATCGGACAACAACGGGTTATCGTCTTTTCGCGGAATTTAATAAGCTAGGAACGATAAAAACCGGAAGTGACGTCCGTGTAAGTGGAGTCCCAATAGGAAAAGTTTCAGATCTTGCCCTTGACCCGGAGACATTCAAGGCCCGAATAACTTTGGACATAGATAATAGTTTCATTTTTCCTGAAGATACTATTGCTATTATCAGGAGTGAGGGTCTCTTGGGAGGGCATTTCGTCGAATTACTTCCAGGTGGTTCCCCGGATAATCTAACACCAGACGATGTTATAGAATTTACGCAAGATTCGGTCGACTTACTTCAAATATTTGGAAAATTTATGTTTTCAGCTGGGGAGGCCAATCTAGAAAATGGTAAAAACTAGTTGTGGGGGGTATTATATCACGATCTAAATACAAAGGGTCTCGCGATCGGCCCATAAAATTAGTATTTGTAAAGTTACTAATGCTTCTTCTCCTTTTCTTCCCTCAAGAGTCTCTCGGAAAGCCTCTCAGGCAATACACCAATCTTTGGCTCGACACCAATCGTGCGGTTTTGCAAGGATTGGATAAAATCACGGCGCGAGTTTCAACCTTTGAGCTTAAAATAGATGAACTTGGTTATTTTGGCACACTAGTGATAAAAGTAAGGTCGTGCAGAAAGAGACCACCGACAGAAACTCCGGAAAGTGTTGCATACATAGAAATTTTAGATAAGAAATCGGGACAAGAGTCGGTTAATCTTTTTAATGGGTGGATGTTTGCGTCGAGCCCTACGCTCAATAGTCTTGAGCACCCGGTCTATGATGTTTGGGTTTTAAACTGCAAAAATTCATGAACTAGGTCGGGACTATTTCCGACAGGTGGAAAAATACCAGTTTGTTGAAGAGCTTTTGATAGTGCCTCATGGTACTCATCCCGAGTTATTTCGATGGCACCAAACTGGCTTAAATGCTCTGTAATAAATTGGCTGTCTAAAAGAGAAAATCCGCCCTTACGTAGTGCTGCAATTAGATGTACTAGCCCAACTTTGCTAGCATTTGGATAAATGCTATACATGCTCTCTCCAAAAAAGGCACCGCCTAGTGCAACCCCGTATAACCCACCTGCGAGCTCATTTTTTAACCAAACTTCAACGCTGTGACATTTTCCTTGATCAAAAAGTCTTTGATACAACTCCATAATTTCCAGATTTATCCACGTGTTTTTACGTTTTTTATTTATCTCAGCACATCCGGCTAAGATTGAGTGAAAGGCCTGGTTATACGTAACTTCAAAAAAACGTTTTTTAACCAGTTTTTTTAGCTTCCTTGGAATGTGAAAGGCATCGAGAGGAATAATGCCTCGGTGATCCGGATCTATAAACATTATACGTTTGTCGTCCTTGCTTTCCGCCATAGGAAATACCCCAAAGCGGTAAGCTTTTAGCAGAAGTTCAGGCGTTATTTTAATTATGTGGTGCATTTCAATTTATTCAAAAAACATTTATTGACTATTACCCGAGAAACTTTTCTTCAAGCCAATGTATATCGTAATTTCCGTCGATAAACTGCCTGGAATTTGTTAGTTTTTGATGGAGGGGGATCGTGGTTTTTACATTACCTACGACAAACTCATCTAGCGCTCTACGTAATCGCTGTAAACACTGGCTGCGGTTGGGTCCGTGAACGATCAGTTTTGCAATTAAACTGTCGTAGTATGGAGGAATTTGGTAGCCCGCGTAAAGGGGCGAGTCAATTCTGATTCCGGGCCCACCGGGTGCATGATAATCGCTTACTTTGCCGGGCGAAGGAGCAAAAGTTTCCGGATCTTCAGCATTGATGCGGCATTCGATTGAGTGGCCATTTAAATTAATATCATCCTGAGAAAGAGTTAGACGGTGCCCAGCGCTAATTTGAATTTGTTTTTGGACCAAATCGATACCGGTTACCATCTCTGTTACAGGATGCTCAACCTGAAGCCGCGTATTCATTTCTATGAAATAAAATTCTCCATTTTCATATAAAAATTCGATGGTGCCTAGGCTCTCATATCCAAATTTCTGCATAGCTGAGACCGTTAATTCTCCTATTTTTTGCCTCTCCCGGTGACTTAGTACTGGTGACGGCGTCTCCTCTAGGATTTTTTGATGTCGACGCTGCAGCGAGCAATCCCTTTCTCCCAAATGAATAATATTTCCAAATTGGTCTCCCATTATTTGTATTTCGATGTGGCGCGGATTAGTCAAATAGCGCTCGATATATATCTCATCCGATCCAAATGCTGCATGGGCCTCAGATCGTGCTAGGTTGACGGCGTTGGTTAAATCGCTTTCTGAGGTGGCGAGTTGCATCCCTCTGCCCCCTCCGCCGGCGGCCGCTTTAATAATAACGGGAAATCCAATATCCCGCGCTATTTCTAGAGCTTCTTTCTCGGATTTTATTGCTCCTTCAGAACCGGGGACACATGGAATACCCAGGTTAAGGGCAGTTTTTTTTGCTTCGATTTTGTCGCCCATAGTTTGTATGTGCTCCGGTTTTGGTCCCACAAAAGTCAATCCATGGTCTTTAACAATCTGGGCAAACGAAGCATTTTCTGACAAAAAGCCTACCCCAGGATGTATAGCATCCGCGCCTGTTATTGCGGCGGCTGACAAAATAGCAGGGATATTAAGATAGCTGTCGCGCGCCATTGGCGGTCCTATGCAGACGGTTTCGTCTGCCAGTCTGACGTTCATCGCCGAAGAGTCTGCGGTTGAATGGACAGCTACAGTTTTTATCCCCATCTCCCGACAAGCCCTCTGGACTCGAAGAGCCACATCACCTCGGTTCGCTATAACAATCTTTTCAAACATCGATTTGGGCAATCTGTTGAATTCGAATTTAACTCATAGACGGTCATTCAATTACCATCAGTGATTGCTCGAATTCTACTGGTTCGTGTCCATTAACAAGTACTTCTTTAAGTCTACCGGATTTATGGGCTGAAATAGGATTCATGACCTTCATCGCTTCAATAATCATAACAGTGTCTCCTTTTTTGACATGATCCCCAATATCAACAAAAGGAGGTGAATCTGGGTCAGGGGTAAGATAGGCGGTGCCAACCATAGGGGATTTTAGAATGTTAGGATCGTTATAACTGGTTTTATCCTCATTTGAAAAATCATTTGGTGTTATAGGGTCTGGAAGCGGCCGTGGTGCCTGGCCAGAAGTTACTGCGACAGAGGACGGACGTGCAACGCGAATTTTCCACTCGTTAGTTGCGTACTCTAATTCTTCGAGCCCAGTTTCATGAAGAAGATTCGCCAGTTTTCGGACTAAATCGCTATCAAAATCCTTTGACACTCAATTCTCCCACTCTTTTTTAGTCTCGCTAATCTCAATGAGTTGTGACATTGCGTCAATTGCTAAAATGTAACCGAAGGCGCCAAACCCACAGATAATGCCATTTGCTGCATGGGTGACATATGACTTACTGCGAAAAGACTCGCGCCGATGGGGGTTCGATAGATGAAGTTCGATTATAGGTAGTTCAGTAAGTTTCAGTGCGTCAAGAATTGCAACCGACGTGTGTGTGTACCCAGCGGGGTTAATAATAATACCTGATGACGAGTCCCTTGCTTGTTGAATTATGCCGATTAACTCTCCTTCAAAGTTTGACTGGCGAAAATCAACAGAAATATCATGTTTTTTGGCGTGTGATATGCACATACTTTCAACATCAGCCAATGTTTCATACCCATAGATATGGGGTTCTCGGATACCGAGCATATTTAAGTTTGGGCCGTTGAGAATAAGTATTGTGGGTGTGTCGGTCACGGTGACTAATCCTATCTAATGAAAACTGATGAATTGTATATTAACATTATAAAGCACATAGGGGATAGCATAGCCTTTTACGTGATTAACACGCAACTTTGCCTCGATTTACTGCCTTAAAGCAGGTATTGGGCACCTGATTCTTGACCCACGTGGTGCATTCTGGTTAGAATTAGGATCAAGCGCCATGGCCAACGACAGTCGTTGGGTCGTCGCGTCATTGGGAGGACTGTTATGACAGCAATTAGTACGCTGAAGACGTTGGCTATTGGCTCCGTCGTAGGTGCTGTAGCATTTGCAGCAGCTGGGGATGCAATGGCCGCGAAGAAAGTGAAATGGAAGATGCAAAGTGCTTGGGGGACGCAAGTTCCGAATGCAGGTGAGTCAGGTGTCCGTTTCGTCAACAGCATAGACACTATGTCAGAGGGAAAGTTTAAGATTAAATTCTTTGATCCAGGAGCGTTGGTTCCTGCCCTTGAAACATTTGATGCCTGTGCTAAGGGTTCAATAGAATCCGCCTGGACAACACCAGGTTATCACGCGGGTCGCTATCCTGGTCTAGCGTTTATGACTACCGTGCCATTTGGACCAGCAATTAGTGAATTCCTTTCCTGGAAGTGGTTTGGGGGCGGAAACGCAATTAGAGATCGTGTTTATGCAAAACATAATCTTTACGCGGTTGATGCATTCTCGCACGGTCCAGAGACTTCGGGTTGGTTTAAACAACCAATCACCGACCTAGAGCAGTTGAAGGGTATGAAAATGCGCTTTTTCGGTTTAGGGGCAAAGGTAATGTCAAAAATTGGAGTTTCTACGCAGCTTCTAGCTGGTGCTGATATTTATCCGGCTCTCGAGCGAGGAGTTATTGATGCGACGGAATATTCGATGCCTACGAACGACATCAAATATGGCTTCTATCAAATTGCGAAGAACAACTATTTCCCAGGCTGGCATCAACAGTCTTCGGTTTCTGAGTTTTTAATGAACAAAGGGAAATACGATGGGCTTCCAAAAGCGTATCAAGAAATGATCCAAAGTGCCGCAATGACACAGATCATTTACACTCACGCCGATGCAGACTCGAAGCAATTCGGCGCAATGGCAACTATGCAGAATAAGCATGGTGTTAAGATACATCGTTGGAAAGATTCTCAACTAGCTGTGTTTGAAAAAGCATGGAATGAAGTTGTTGCTGAGGAGTCCGTAAAGGACCCACTTTTCAAAGAGATGGCGGACAGCTACTTCGCATATCGTAAAGGTTTCAAAATATGGGGCGATGCCCAATCTATGAGACCGACTTATCTCGACTGATTTATCGAGCCAGGAACGACTATCTTTGGTAGTCGTTCGGGAAAAAGCCGGAACTAAGTTCCGGCTTTTTTATTAGATTATTTTTCTAGCCAGGTATCTAGCAATTTGGGGTCTTCCTCCCCGGGGACACTAACTACAGTATATTGGAGCGGTTCACTGATGATGGGTTTGGTGGCATCTAACCCCATTTTATCAACTAACCCATTACTCCCAGAAGGATCAAGTTTTGAACCTTGAGCCTCTTTTACAATAATTAGGTCTTTTGAGGCTTGAAATCGAGTGGCAATAGCCCATTCGACGGCTGTCGAATCATTTACATCTACATCGTCATCAACAATAATTACTTGTTTAATGTCTGCATGGCTTGCAAAAGCTCCCATTATAACATTTTTTGGTTCTCCTTCCGCACGTTTTGTTAACTTGACATGAAGGTGGTAGCGGCAAACTCCCCCTTGGGAGAGATGTACATCGATGACATTCGAAAATTGCCGCTGAAGCGCTGTTAGGATTGATGCTTCCCGCGGGATAGCACCCAATAGCAAATGTTCCATGCCAGCCGGAACAATAGTATGGAATATGGGGTCTTGCCTATGAGTGATGGCATCAATTTCAATCACTTGACGCTCACCAGCTGGTCCATAGTATTGCGGAAATTCACCGAATGGTCCTTCCGTTTCTCGAACTGTTGGTAGAAGGCGTCCCTCTATGATTATCTCGCTAGTTGCTGGAACCCGAATATCATTTGTAAGGCCCTTTGTTACCTCCAAAGGTTTACGTAGGAGCCCACCGGCCACAGTAAGTTCATCTACATTTAGAGGTAAAATGGCTTGACTTGCTAGAAGGCTAAGTGGATCGCTACCGATCGCTATACTAATTGAAAGGGCACTCTGTTGGGCTTCTGCCATATCGTAAAACTTGTGCAAATCTCGGGGTAAAATTAAAATACCGAGTTTATTGGGACCACTTATTTGGAGACGATTAATGGATACGTTTTGATCGCCCGTTATAGGATTACGGGCGATTACGAGACCAGCTGTTATATACGCACCATTATCATGCTCATTGTGCACCGGAATTGGGAGTAGTTCGCCAATGTCGATATTGGTAAGATGTTGGATTTCTTGGCTTGGAGCCTCCCTTATCTCGGTCCATGGTATTGGCTTTAAAACGGCCGCTTGAAACTGTTGTAATAAATTTTTATCGGAAACGCCAATTGCTTCGGCAATCCAAGATCGTCTAGAGACAACTCCCGCTACCACAGATATGGGATGCCCGCCTGGTGATGGAAACAGGGTTGCTTTTTCCCCGTCCAAACGTTTGGCAACGGCAGCAAGGGTGTACTCAAGGGGTATTCCAGGTTTAGCCACATTTAACCGTCCCGAGGCGTGAAGATGCGTAACCCAACTTCTAAAGCTCGAAAATGGACCCAACGGCTTATTATGTTTCTTTTCCATTTAATGTCCTTAAAGCCCATGTTGAAATACTACACAAAATAACCTTAATTAGACTCAAAGATGACTCGAAAGCCCCCTCGGAGTCAAAACTACCAAAATATGTTTTGTAGCGAAATGATTGTACAACAAGAATCCAGTTGTGCCTTGAAAGAAAACCTATATAGTGGAACGATAAATATTAATGAATATACATAATAATAAAAATCGAGAAGGCGAGCGTAACATGTTTGGGCAAGCATCCGGAAAGATTGAGAATTTATTGGATTTTCGCCTATTGAGGATAGATGAGGCAATCCTACCTTTTATGAATGGCGATAGTATTACCGATGTTCCTGAGCAGTTTAGCGATGCAGAATTGGTTGAATATAGGCGTAATAACGTTGTCTATAATGTTCCAATTTCCAATAATTCTACTTGGGCCGAAGTTTTTACGGCATTCGATCACGTGCTACAGTTATCGGGGGAAGTGCATAGATTGGATCTTGGCGGAGTGACAAAACATAATAAGAGGCTAAGGCCGATTTGGATATAGCCATTTGCGGTGCAATCCGCTAAATCGTGGGATCATCCCCAAGCCCCTATTAATGAAGACGAGCTCTGACAATGACGGCCGAAATAGTTTGTTCTCCGAGAGCCTTGCAGGCTTCTAGCCTGTGTAAGCCTTCGATCAACACGAAACGATCACCATCCACACGAACTTGGATTGGGACCTTTTGCCCTGCCTGAAGAATGTCTTCGGCTAAAGCTTCAACAGTTTTTGAGTCGAGGGTCGCCCGGCGTTTTACAGGTACGTAAATGCTTTCGATTTGTAGTTCCTGTGGTTCCATAAGACGTAATGGCCTAGGTGGTTGTATTCAAAATAGCATATACTTACTTATACCATATATCGTAGTTGGCGGGAAATTTAACTTTATACTACGAAATATAAAGTTCCTGGAGGTCGCGAAACACTGCAAGTTTACTTTCGTAAATTACAGAAAAAGTATATACATAAATAGTATTTTAATCGGCCATTGGAAATTTAGGTGATAAAATTTAAAAAAAAGATGCGAATTATATTCTAGATTATAGTCAATACTGCACACAATCGATGTGTTTAGTGTTGCGAAAAATAGCCGAATTAATGAGAATAGGGGGACAGATTTTGATTTTCAAGTAGCCGCAACATATATGATCTACAGCGTTCTGAGAGTCAAAAAGGTCTAGATTAATTACCCTGTGATGGGATATAAGGAATACTCCCCGATTTATTCGAAACGAAGAATTTTATAATAATGCGAAACAAAATATTTGCTGCTTTCATCATGTTGGTTGCCTTATCGAATACTGTGTATTCCGAATCGCTTTCGGGCAAGCAGGTAGTTATGAGGGATGGAATTACTTACAGTAAACTTACAAACGAACCGTACGACGGCGCAGTTATAAACTTTTTTCCCAATGGACAGTTAGATTACAAAGGTAGCTTTAAAAATGGGCGAAAAGAGGGAATATGGGTAGGATACTATCTCGATGGTCAGCTGAGATTTAAGGGACGTTACAAAAACGGAAAGCGGCATGGTCGTTGGGAGACTAAGACAAAATTTGGACAGAAGAAACGTTGGCAATCAGGGCTCTTCAAAAACGACATACGAGTATCCGATTAGATTTCTAGTTTACGAAATAAATTGTCGTTAAGAAAGGGCAATTAACACGTATTTCGACCCAGAATATATAATCCAGCGGTTAGAGTATTAGTTCGATCTATTCTCAGAAACGAAGTTTCAAAAGCAATTATTTCCAATCCGACTAGTTTCGCACATCGACTTATATACGAATACGAATGGGAGTATCTTCCTGAAGGCATCAGATTATAGCCTCTGCCATCGTAATTTTCTGTTGAAAAAATAAACAAAGGGTTTACCGCGAGTATTTTGTTTACGGCTGTGAATAGTTGTTTGCAGTCCCCAATATAAATTAATACGTCGACACATAAAAAAAGATCATAAGTCGCATTCTCGGCATATAACGTATCTATAACCTCCACAATATCACCGACGATCAACTTATCATAAAGCTCTTTTTCACGCGCCTTAGCTATCATATTTACTGATAGATCAATCCCAGTCATGCGTTCACTTATGTCGCGGAACGCCAGTCCACTCAAGCCCGTCCCACATCCCAAATCCAACAGGTTTTGATACGTCTGTGGTGATGGGAAACACTTATCGTGTAAACTACGAAGAAAGCTTGGTACTTGATAATCGAGTAACCTCACTAGATGATCATCAAAACGTTCCGCATAAGTATCAAAAAGGCCCTCTACATATTCGCGCGGCGGGTGCTCGGTCAATGTTCCTGTCAAAGCATCGATAAAATGCCCCACAGAAACTAGCGAAGGGTCGATTAATTTTGCCCGCTCATAGCATCTGAGTGCTTTCTGTTGTTTACCAACATTTTTGAATGCACCGCCGAGATTGGCGTAGCTTATTGCTGATGCTGGTTCAAGCTGGACAGACTTAAAAAGCAACTTTATCGCTTCGGCAAGTTTATCCAAGCTCTCTAACGCGTTACCCAACGTCAGGACATAGCCTAAGTTGCAATACGCTTCCGCAAAGTCTGGTTTAATATAGATTGCCTTTCGGAGGGTCCAGGAACTAGTTTTATACACGCCCAGGCCAATCAAAGCATTGCTTAAACTAAAGTAAGCATTAGCGCAACTAGGTTCGAGACATAAGACGTTCTTGTATCTCATTATTGCGGCCTTGTATCGCACTGAATGTGTTAAGGCATTTCCCTGATTTAAGTATAGCAGTGGAGAATCAGGAGACAGTTGTATCCCTTGTTCATACTTTTGAATGGCTTCGGTGTATCTGGAAAGATTTTGCAATGCGTTGGCGTAATTATACTGGGCATTGACATCAGAGGGGGTGAGAATTGTTACTTTAGCATAAAAGTTTAGAGCCTCTTTATGGTTGCCATGTTCTACTAGGATATCCGCAAGATTATAGTAGGTGTCATCGTTAATGGGATCGAGTTGTGCAGCTCTATTGAAGTGGACGATGGCCTTTGATATTTGGGCAGAAAACCTATAAACCTTTGCGAGGCTTTTATGAGATTCCGAAAGAGTGGGGTTAAGTGAGATTGCTTGTTTGTAATAGCCAATTGCATTAGCTGGACAACCCAGTTGGTTACTCATTAAACCCAATAAATTGTAAAACTCAGGGTTGGTTGGAAATTTTTGGGCTAGATTTTGAGCTTGCAATACCGCTTCGTCTAGGCTTTGCTCGCGAATAAGATTGTTAATATTGATTAATTCTTGGCTAGCTTGGTATATGCTACTTATTTCTTTCCCAGGATTATCCAATTTACGGTGCATACGATTTTTCCATGATTCCCCCAACCCAAATTCTAATGCTACGTCTAGAACTTCCTCTGCTAATTTGATCTGATCGCCCCTAATCAGCGAATCAATGTAGGTTTCCCAATACAAAGGATTTTTGTTATTACCCAGTATTGCCGCCCTAAGATGAGGCAGTGCAATTTGAATTTTATTTTGTTTGAATGCAAAATAACCCAAATTAAAATTTGCCTCAGGGTTATTTGGTTCAGAGAGTAATACTTTTTTATATAAGTCGCGGGCAAGGTCGAGCTGCCCGGCCTTCTTCGCTTCGGTTGCTTCGTGAAGAACTTTTATTATTGCGCTTCTCATATCGTACTCTCTATTTGAGAAAATATTTTCGCTGATACGTTAGATAGCAGTTGAACAGGTAATCAGGTAATATAGGCAATGCGATATTGTATACTAAAAATTATCTGTTAACGCGATTCTTTCTCTAATTCTAAGGGGTAGGTACGTATTGATTTTTGCTATATTTCTGTAGAAAGTTAGGAATAGAATAAGGTCCTTTAGTGTGTTCGGTTCGGCGGGCTCATTGGGCACGCTTGTCGTTCCGTGAAGTCGTCGGCATAATGCTCCGACGAAGTGAAGGTTATAAATGTTATGTCCCTACTGTTCCCGACTCTTTTTTCTCCGTTTAACCTCAAAGGAATAGAGATAAAGAATAGAATATTTTCGACGGGGCATGATACGGATTTGGGGCGTTCCGGTTTGCCCACGGAAGAAATGACTGCGTATCACGTGGCTCGAGCTAAGGGCGGAGTGGGACTTATTATAGTGCAGGTGGTTGCTGTACACCCTTCAGCTTTGTATACGGCGGAAGTATTGCGTGGGTGGCATCCTGATATTGTGCCCAAATTCAAAAATATGGTTGGGAAAATTAAGTCCTATGGCACGAAAGTATTTGTACAACTTTTTCATCCTGGGAGAGAGCTAGCTGCAAGGAAGAACGGGATAACTTCGACGGCGTGGGGAGTATCAGCGGCGCCATCGGAGAGATTTAAAGTCGTTCCTAAGACGATGTCTACACTGGAAGTAGAAGAATTGGTGAAAAGCTATGTAGAGACGGGAGTGCGCCTTGCTGATGCCGGTGTGGATGGATTAGAAATTGTCGGGAGTCACGGCTACCTTCCTGCTCAATTTTTCTCACCAAGTATAAATAATAGGACCGACGATTACGGTGGAACGTACGAGAATAGACTCCGGTTTCTCCGCAATATATCGCAAAAACTGCGCGAAAATATTTCTTCGGACTTAATCATAGGCGCAAGATTTTCTGGAACTGAATTTGACCAGTCGGGCCTTTCTGAAGATGAGATGTTCTCGATATGTCGGGATATCGCCCCATCGTTAGATTATATAAATATTACGGGGGGCACGTCGGCTACCAGCGGGGGGGCAATTCATATAACGCCCCCAATGAGCATTGAAAACGCTTATTTAGCTCCATTCTCAAAAAAACTAAAACAAATAATACCCGAGACGCCAATTTTGTTAGCTGGCCGTATCAATCGACCTTTTGAGGCAGAAGCCGTTTTGAAAAATGGCGGGGCCGACATGTGCGGTATGACCAGAGCGATGATTTCAGACCCTATGATGCCATTTAAGGCGGAGAGGGATGATCCGAGCAGCATTCGGGTTTGTATAGCTTGTAATCAGGCATGCATTGGGCATGCTCAGCTTGGAGTATCTATTTCTTGTATTCAATATCCGGAATCTGGAAGGGAGTTGCAATATGGAGAGAAGAAGAGGGCTCTAATAAAACGTCGAATATTAGTTGTAGGGGGTGGTCCTGGAGGAATGAAGTCTGCTGCGGTGGCTGCTGAATGCGGGCATGAAGTGACTCTGGTTGAGATGACAAGCCAGTTAGGAGGCCAAGTATTATTGGCGCAGTTGCTGCCCCACAGAGCGGAATTTGGGGGGGTGGTTCAGAATTTAGAACGCGAATTAGCTAGTCAAGATGTAGAGATAATATTTAATAAAACCGTCACTGGTGATTATCTAGTGGAGCAGCGTTTTGAGCATGTAATATTGGCAACGGGGAGTAAACCGTATTTACCAGATTATAGAAATGATGGATGCATGCACACGCTATCCCATGAGCAGTTTTTGAGCGGTAGCTCGACCGGAAGTAGTGTTGTCATCTACGATTGGCGAAGTGATTGGATAGGGATAGGCATAGCTGAAAAACTGGCAGCTGACGGATGTTTTGTCCGGCTTGCCGTAAATGGAGTATCGGCTGGAAGTGCTCTGCAGAGTTATGTTCGAGATGAAGCGCTGGGACGCCTTTCTAGGGCTGGTGTAGAAGTTATATCATTCGCTCGGTTGTATGGCGTAGATGAAACAACTGTATATTTACTGCACACAATAACTCAAGAACTCACGGTTCTTGAAAATGTAAACACGCTTGTCATTGTTCCGCCTATGCAACCTATCGCGGATTTGGCTATCGAAATCCAAAAGTTAAATCTAAAATACGCGGTGATAGGAGATGCCGCGTCACCTCGTACCGTTGAGGAAGCTGTTTACGAGGGACTAAAAGTGGCTTTTGAAGTGCAATAAGCGGGTGTTACGCATGCAACTCAAGATTGAAGTATTTGCGGCCGACCCTCTCCAGCCCGAGATCACTAAGATGATCGAAGAGTTGGATATTCTCATGCAGCAATTATATCCCTCAGATAGTAATCACCTCACAGCGGCAGCCGAGTTTGCTACTGGCTCAAACCAATTTTTTGTGGCGAGAATCGACGAAAAGATAGTGGGTTGTGGGGGAATACTTGTTAGTGACGCCGATTATGCTGAGGTGAAACGGATCTACGTTGCACCTAAGTATCGAAACTTAGGCGTTGCTCCGGCTATTCTAGCTCGATTAGAAAAGGAAAGCCGCAAGCTAGGTCTCGTTGAAATGAAGCTTGAAACAGGAATTTTACAACCTGCCGCCATCAGAGTATTTGAAAAATGTGGTTTTTCTCAATCTAGGTCGTTTGGCAGGTACGAAGAAGACGACCCATATAGTTATTTTATGAGCAAGCTTCTATAAACATTGTGATTTCTACTTGAAGCCCCTAATGGCCTAGAGGGATTATTTTTTGTGACTGGTATAAGGTATTTTATTATACTTTCTTGAGAACAAAGACTAGAGCGAAGATAGATTCATCCTCCTGAAATTCATGGATATCTAGTTTTCTATAGATACACTCGTATTCAAAATATTCGGCTAATCTATCAATATAGGTTTCTGCATGAGAGAACATATTGAAGGGCGTTAATTCGATATCATGCTCAGTAGCCTGAAAGATAGAAAAACAAAAATACCCTCGAGGTGAAAGTCTAGCCGTTACAGCTTCAAATACTTCTTCCAAAGCGGAAAAGTGTATTAAAACCGCTGCCGCCACTGCAAGGTTATAAGTGGAGGTATTATCTGTAAGAAACTCGACAATTTCCTTTTCTTCCAGTGTATCGTATAGGCCGGTCTTTGCAGCTTTGCTTAACATATCGGATGAAATGTCTACGCCAAACAGAGTATCCGCGAGTGGTCGAAGAAAAGGGGCAAGTGTGCCTGCTCCACATCCTAGATCAATAATCCTCAAAGACTTCACGTTTGGAAGGCTTTGGACAATGGCCTTAGTGATTAATCTATGACCATTGTATTGGCGGCTATACTCACCCCAGCTTTTTGAAACTGATCGATAAAACTCTTTCATATAAACTTTAGGGGTAGTAGCGGGAAGTTCTTTCTGTCCCAAGCCTACCAACTGGAGTTCCGCTCCTAATATATCTTTATCGTCTATAAGTAAAACTTTGTTGAAACAGTTTATGGCTTCCTGGTGACGTTTTAACTGTTTTAAGGCCACACCTTTAAAAAAAAGAGCGGCAGCATGGTTGGGCGTGAGGACAAGCGACCTACTGCACATCTTTCTGCTCTTTTCATATTGGCTTAATTTCAGGGCGACGTTCCCTGAATTTACAATAGCTTCTGCCAAATCAGGCTCACATTTTACTGCTTTATCGTAATGTGTTGTCGCTTCTAGCAGTTGTTTATTTTCCAGAAAAACGTTACCTAAGTTATTGTAAGCTTCTGCATAGGAAGGGTCGATGGAAATGGCTCGACGGAGGCTGCGCTCCGCATCCTCATAATTCTCGGTTTTATAAAGGATAGCTCCCAAGTTGGTGTGAGCCTGAGGGTATTTGAAATTTCGTTGGATAGCGGTTTTATAATTTTTTATAGCTTCTTCAGTTTTATTGAGTGATCCATATATATTGCCCAAATTATAAAAGATTTCTGGCGAATTACATCCTAACGCAATAGCTGCTTCGAGTTGACCTAGAGCTTCTTTTGTTTGTCCCATGCGACTAAGTACATTGCCAAGATTGTATAATATCGTCCATCTATCAGGAAAAAAAACAGTGGCCTTTTCATAATACAAAACAGCTTCTTGTAACCTCCCCAACATGTTTAATGTATCGCCTAAATTATTAATTGCATCAGCGTGTTGAGGATCAAGTTTGACAGCTTTCAAGTAACACTTTTCAGCTTGCAGGTAGTTCCCAAGATTGTAGTGGATAATTCCAAGTAGGTTTTGAACCGTTGCGGAGTTGGGGAAATCGCCCGCAATCGTCCTGCCCACTGACAAAGCACCGCCAATATCGCCAGTCTGCACGAGTTTGGAGAGGTTTTGAATTCGTTTTTCCAATAATGTTTTAGAACACATAGCCAGAATGCTAAAAATAATTTAGTAGAAAGTCGATGATGTTTGTAGAGGAAACTTCAGCAAGCCGTTATTCCAAAAGCTCTGTGCAACGGTGTTTAGTATACAAACTACTCTCCGGAAAGTTTTTTGAACATAGCTCTGTCTGGATTTTAATCGAATTTTATTTGTTCTAGTGGCAGCCGAATTTTAAATATGATGTCATAGGTGGCAACACCGTCGGTCGCCTTATCTAAGTCCTCTAGCCAGGGCGTTGTTCAAAAGTGGGCAGATTTTCATCAATATAATGAAATTTTTGCTTGTCTATTGTGAATATAGCTAATTGAGGTGTGAAACATGTTGGGTCATCCATTGTCCCAACTTTTATAATCATGGAATCTGGTCGTGAGGGGCTTCTAGTTCCGATCGCCGTTCCACACTTATCACAGAATAAGCGGGTTACTGGAGACTCGAGATCTGACCGCGCAAACTCTCTTGGTGTTCCTTTTGTAAATTCAAAATTATCGTTGGGGACAATCACTATGACATTAGGGTTCCCACCAGTTATGTATTGGCATTCCCTACAATGGCACTGGAGCGATGCTTGCACCTCTCCCTTTGACACATAACGAATAGCGCCGCAATAACATCCACCTTCAATATTCATAATACTATCCTCCTAATAAACTATAAATTTATCGTCTAAAAATTCAACATAATTTCAATACTTCTGCAAGCCTCCAATGCCTACCCTCAGATTATAGATCACTACTAACGGATTTAGTTTTCATTCGAATTTTATTTCATGAGGAACAACATGAAAATTGAAAGAAGCGAACAAAGTTGGAAAATTCAAATATTGAAATTAGACTTGGTCCCTTGTCGACACGCCCAATTTCAGCAAAGTTCAGCTGCAACAATATCTAGTCTGATAGCCAGCTTTATCAATTACTCGGCGTATGCTTGGAGGCAAATTAATTAATAAGGGATTACGTCAAATGCTAAAGAAATACGATGTTTAGTTGATGAAAATGGGGTGGTGTAGTGAAACAAAGAAGAAGGAAAAAGGCATATATCTCCCTTTTCTACTGAGATTTGGCATTCTGGAAAAGAAGCCTCTCCCGTTGGATAATTTGCTCCATGTAATGTAAATACAATATCTCCACCATGCTCTGCTTCCAGTTCTGGAACGCTTAGATATATGCTGCCACTCAGCCATCCTTCTTTATGGATATGGGCTTCCAATTTTCCACCTGACTGCATTTGCACAAACCAACCATATAGTTTGGTGCGCTTTGGCCATCGTTGTAAGAAAGGTTCATTAGTATGATTGAACCATTCCCGATAATTTTCTATCTCTGCTTGAATTAATGAATGCAGCTTGGAAACTAGTTTGTTATTCAACAAGAATAAATTACCTGCTGACTGAACTCCATTTTGCAATAGATCTTGGTTTTTTTCTTTCAAGAGTTGGGTGTCTGCGAATTTAACTAGCGAAGAAATGAAGTTTTTGTCTTTTCGTTTATCTAAAAAGCTGGTCTTGTGTAAAATACAGTGCAGAGGATTTGAGCAAAATCCATTTTTGTATTCCATTTTGAAACGTCTCGATGCGTGTGTTGTTATACAACCAAGAAGAGGATTGGCTGCTGATTTGCTCGATAGTTCCATATATTTTTTGTCAAATAAAGTTCTATCATTTAGATAATAGATGCACTCTAACTGGAAAATTTTACTATGAGAGTAATCGGTTAATTCGAAGTGAAATATAGCGTCCTCATATTTTTTTAATTTTCTGAACGTGTCTGCCAGGTAGAATCGGGCGCTGCTGTGATGAGGATTTAATTCAATGTTTTCTTCAAAGCAAGACCGTGCGCGTTCTAGTGCACCAGTCCGACTATAATTTATCCCTAGTGCTTCAATTGCTTGTGGCAATTTAGGACGCAATTTTAGCACATGCTGGAAGGCAGAAATAGCTTTCTCAAAATTTCCGAGCGAGCTATGCAAATTTCCCAAATTATATAGAAGTAGCGCATCGTTTGGGGCATTTTTGAGTAATTTCTCGTATATTAATTTAGCCTCTTCGACCTGGCCAAGATTTTTATTTGAAAGCGCAATTAAATTCCAGACTGTTGTTTCGTCGGGTTTTTCGGCAACAAATTCTGTTCCTTTACGGATTACCTCAGAATATTTGAATTCTGTGTACAGCGTAGTCAATTCTTCAATGGTGAGCATATGAGTACATGCCTGATCGCTGAGTTAGTCGCGCGTTAATATCAATTTTAAATAAACTGACGCTCGCGCAATTTGTAAAGTTAAATTTTTGTCCTTTGAGATACCGTCTTGCTTGTCTTTGCGACTAGGAAGGTGGACTTTCCGAATATTAGAACGGCGGTGCATTTGAATTACTACAGTTTTGGCATTTTATAACAGTTTTTTGAAGCCCGTATGAATTTGGAGGAGATCTCACACGTGTCGAGAGGGGTGACGGCGAGGGCAATCAAGTTATGGATCGTTAATTCGGTTAGGCCCTTGCCCGAATGACCTTCCGGCGCTTTCAAGAAATAATTCTTCGCGTTTTGTGCTGGTGCGGCCCAGCACATGATTGCGGTGCGGGAACCTTCCAAACTCCGCAACTATAGCTTGGTGCTTTGTCCACCCGCTGATGCTTCTATCTATGTACGAATGCCATCTAGAAGGGGACGCTTTCTTTATCTTCCCTAACAATTCGAGCCCTCGATACTGATCATCAAGTCTCTCTGAATGATGAAAGGGATGATAGAACCAAATGCGGGAGACTGGGTGTAAGCTATCGTCTAAATTACAGTCTATAGATTTCTTTACAGTTTTTAATGCAAGTTCATCACCCGAGTACGCCCGTACTGTGTTACGGTACAAATTTCGAGTAAATTGGTCCATAAGGATTACGAGTGCCAGGGCACCTTTGGGCTCTTTGGCCCATTTATTAAGTTCTCCATTACATGCCTGAACGATTAAACAACGAAATTTGGAACGGATTTCATCATCAACCGCCTTGCCTCCATGATACCAGAACTCTTTACGGTTCAATGCTATGCTAGGTCCCTCACAACTATTACCCAGCCAAAAAGTAATTATTTGATTAATGTATTGGCTACTCATTGGCTTATACTCTCAAAATTTGAAACTTGGTTTGATATTATTTTCTTGCCTCCTTGCAGTACCTGTAAACCAAGAACTTTCAAAGGCTAAAACAGTGAGTGCAAAGCAACCCAGAATACATTTAGCCGGATACAGATAGTACAGCGTATTTTGATTCGACAAGATAGTCCGCGCGTCGTAGATAGAAAATATGCCCTCCAGTTTTTATAGGCGACTAGATCTTAAGAGCATAGGAAATCTTAAAATGACTTAGCTAGGTGTTTTTTCTGTTTTCTAATATGAATAAACTGCCATCGAGATATCGCTCTTTTTCTGACCGTAGGAAACACTTTTGGCAAGCAATTAGTTTGTAATTAAATTTTTGGGCGCAACTCTTGATATATTGATCTGAGTGGGAATAGCGACCTCCTTTATTAAGCGAGAAATAATTTCCTTCATCATATTCGGTAGAAAAAATAAATAATGCGCCGTCCGTGGACACTTCTTTAATAGATCTAAATAGCCCTTCGCAATCCCCAATATATACCATTACATCTGCACAGATGAATAGATCAAAAGTGGTTTCTCTCTTCGAATACTCCTCTAGTGTTTCCAGAATATCCCCCACCACTAAGTGATCATAAATAGATTTTTTCTGCGCTTTATCAATCATCCTTCTAGATAGGTCAATCCCTGTCAGTTGTTCGCAAACTGATGAAAATGCGGCACCGCTGAGGCCAGTACCGCAACCCAAATCTATAGCATTTGAATGCATGATTGCAGTTCGGACATGGTCGTTGTATAGCTGTCGCAAAAGTTCAGGGGTTTTATAGGAAAGATTTTTGGTTAGGTTCTCATCGAAGCTGGCTGCATACCTATCAAAAAGTCCAATAATATAATCACGTGGCGCAGTTTCAGTCGTTTTACCTTGCAAAGCGCTAATCATATGTCGCGCGGGCGCATGTTCTGGATCTATACAAAGGGTCCTTACGAAAAATCTCAGTGCTTTTTTTTCCTCACCAAAATGCAAACTAACGCCTGCTAAATTGTGGTACGCCTCTAGCAAATTGGGCGTTAGTTGTATAGCCTTACTATAGCTATTGATGGCATCTTCATATTTCTCAACCTCATGCAGCGTGTTGCCGAGGTTATTATATGCTTCTACATAGTCAGCTTTTATCCTAAGGGCTGTTTTATAGCTGCGTATAGCGCCCTCTCGCTTTTCGAGATGATTAAGTGCTATACCCATATTGTTGTAGGCTTCGGTTAAACAGGGATCAAGTTTAATAGCTTTTTGGCAGGACTTGACGGCGTCGTCAAATTTACCGAGTTCATTTTGTGCATTTCCGAGATTATTGTACGCAAAAACAAAATAGGCGTTTAATTCAATTGTTCTAGCAAAATATATAATAGCTCTATCATAGTTGCCTAGGGCCGCTTGCACAGCCCCCAGTATATGCGTAATGTTGGCTTCGGAGGGTGACACTACCTGAAGTTGCTTCCCATAATCTATAGCCTCTAGATAACGCCCTTCTTTGTAGAGCTCGAGCAGAGAACTTAACTGTTTCAGTGTTGGAAGTTGGCTTTTGTCGGGGGTCATATATACTTATACTCTTCTAGAAAAAATATAGTAAGGAATAATAAGTATTCCAAATATACGTTGGCCCCCATACCCTAGAGTAGCAGCTAATTAGAATTACAAATATTTCCCGGTATGCAGTCTCTAAATTGATATTTCTATATTCTGTAGATGTTCATTCCAATAATTATGCGGTCAGAAGTTCCGTTATAGGAAACTGAGTGCAGCCTATCTGCCGGAAAAAGTATGACGTCGCCCTCCTGGGGCTCAATGTGCGCGTCCGGGTCATGAAAATACAAAAACCCTGGCTCTTCTGCGTTTTTATCTCCCACACGAACGTAATACACTATAGCATGTTTTTGTGAGTGAAGATTTAATTTCCTGTCTGTTTCGAGCATATGATGGTGCGGTCGTGCGGCCGAATCTCCTTTGTATATTGCAAAAAAAGAAGCGGTTATAAAAAACGGTCCTCCCAACAATGACTCTACTAAATCTGTCATTTCGTTCCGAAGCTCTTGAATAGCTGTATGATCTCGATCAAATAAATCGAATCCCTGGCTGTGTTTAACACCACCCTCCCGAATACCCGCGGCACTTGAATGATTAGTTGATATCTTTTCTTCTTCCGGATTGAAGGTAGGCTGAGAGTATATGGCTTCTACTAAATCATGTTTCACTGGAAGGTGGGCAATGCGCAGGCCCTTAAAAAGTGGAGCACTTGTTTTATTTAGTCTTGCGTCTCTCAGATCCGTATCTTTCAATTCATTTGTATCTAGACGTAATCTGCGAAAATATGCATTAGCAATTCCCGGCTTCGTAGTCAGTACAATTGCCGATCTATACAATGCTTTTGCTTGTCGTAAAGTGCCTTCTATGTGAAATTGCCTCCCAAGTTCAATATACGCGTTCAAGCTAGCCGGTGATAAAAGCATGGTTCTCTTATAGTTTTTTATGGATTCTTCAGTTTTGTTGGTTTCGCATAAGGCTGTCCCAAGATACTGGTAAACTTCAGCGACATTGCTGTTTATATAGATGGATCTTTTAAGATGTGAAATAGCTTGGTCGTATCTTTGGAGATCAATGAGGATAGTTCCGAAATTAAAATGTGCTTCTGAAGAATTCGGTTCTATTTGCAGAACTCTTTTATATTTATTAATAGATTCGCGATGCTGTCCCAACTCCCTGAGTACGTTTCCCAGATTGGTATAGTGTTCAGCATGTTGTGGAGACAGCTCGATAGCTTTTTGATAGTTTTGGAAGGCTGCTCCGTAGTTCTTAAGTTGGTATGAAATATTACCTAGATTGAAATAGACGTTGGCATTGTCTGGTTGTATTAGGGTTGCCTTGTTTGCATGCTCTGTTGCATTTAAATAGTCGCCCATGGCTTGGAAAACAGTGCTCAGGTTATTATGGGCTTCCGCAAGGCAGGGGCTAAGTGCAACGGCTTGTAGGAACCTCACAGTAGCTTTTTTGTGAAAATTCAAAGAAGTTAATGCGTTCCCTAGGTTGAAATGAGCTTCAACATGATCTGGGTTAAGTTTTACTACTTTGTTCAGGACCTTGACTGCGTCTTCATATTCGCCAAGCTGGTTAAGAGAATTCCCAAGATTGTTTAATGCGCTGAAATATCTAGGTTCCAACGCGACCGATTTGCGAAAGTTCAATACAGCTTTATGGTAGTCTTCAAGGCTAGTGTTAACTGCTCCAAGAATATTTAGAACACTGGGATCAACAGGAAATTGTTTAGCTAACTTATTTCCTAAAGCCATTGTCTCCTTGAAGTTGTTCTTTTGGAACAGGCTGAGTAGTTCTCTTATCTTCTCCTGCAATTAAAGCTCATCCTTATTCATGAAAAAATAACACCGCCGTTAACATCCATTACTACGCCGACCATGCCTGCTGCTGCTGGTGACATTAGAAATGCAATAGGCCAAGCTATATCGTCGGGCTCAAGCATTCGCCTTATAGGCAGGCCGGATACATCTATATTCCGACCCTGAGTCATTCTTGTTCTAGTAGGTCCGGGGGCTACTGCATTTACCAAGACACCCGAAGGCGCATATTTTGCTGCTAGCAGTCTAGTAAGCGAGTGAACACCCCCCTTGCTTGCGGCGTAATGGGGCTGTGAAGTTAATCCTCCCATTCGCCCTGCTATAGATCCAACTAGGACCATTCTACCCCAACCTTCTAGTTCCATTTGGGGCAAGAAGGAGCGCGCAACATTTATGGGGCCTCGCAAATTGACATTAAATATTAATTCAACATCTCGTTCCCAAATATCGTCGTCGCTATTTATCCAGTCGTTGTATTTAGTAACACCCGCTGTGATTGCGAGAGAGTTTGGACTAAGTTTCTCCATTGATAGTTCTGTCGCCAGAGACTCGACAGCTTTTCTACTGGAAATATCGCATGCTTTTGTTGCGATATTTATATCAAAAGTGTCGGCTATACTGCTGGCTAGATCGATTGGCTCTTCTAGGTCGACTAGAACGAGGTTAGAGCCTTGTTTTGCGCATATTTGTGCGAGAGAAGAGCCAATCCCGTGTTGTGCTCCAATCAACAAAACATTCAATCCAGATAAATCAAATCCCATGGGAGGGTTCATTTTCTGCATCGCAGTTCCACTATCAGTTTATTTATATGGATGATTAAGGTCTGATTATAACTATTTTAATTTTTAAGCTCAAATATATAAATCTATGTCATGTAACTTTAGTTTAAGCGGTCTCAGTAGAAGGGGTAATAATCTGTTCAAATAGTTAGATTGGTTAATCTGTTGGGGCCCCTTATAATATGGTTGCTAGAAAGATGAAAATTTGAGCTTTTAACCTTTTATACTTAAAGTTAGACTCGCGATATTTGACAGCTAATAAAGAAAAATAAGATAAAGCATGCTAGATAAGCTCGTTCGAAAATTGAAGTCGACTCCGCTATCAAAACTAGTGAAATTCTCATTAATTTTTGCGGTCACTGGGACGTGTTGTCTTTTTCTTACGGAAAAAATATCTAGTTTTCTTGCAAGAAATTTGGGGTTTGATGGTCACATAATCATCGATATTGTCATAGTAACTATTACATATCAAATTTTACTCTTAATTTTTTGTTTTCTATGTGGTGAGCTAAGTTATGTGATCGGAAAGTATAGGAAGTTAAAGGCGTTTCTGCATCGGTCAAATAGGTGACGGCTAGAATGTTTTGACTAATAAGCGCTTTCAATTTTGGTTTACTAATTGAGTTATATTAATGTCTTGTAAAAATTGACCCCAACAATGATTCTCTCCGTATTTCCGTCGTAGGAAACGGAGTGCACAGTTTCAGCAGGAAATATGATAACATCTCCCTCATGAGGCGTTATTGCATAATCGGGATTGTGGAAGCTAAGATTTCCAGGTTCTGTGGCATTCTTGTCTCCTGTACGCACATAATATACCGCAGCAAATTTTTCCCTCGAGAGATCTAAATCGCGATCCCATTTACTCATATGGCTATGGGGGTTTGCAGAAGAGGCGCCTTTGTAGATAGCAAAAAACGAGTCGGCAATAAAAATAGGGTTACCAAGGATAGCCACTACTGTTTGCGTGAAGTCGTATTTTAGTTTTTGTATAGTATCGTCGGATTGTTCAAAGAAATTGAATCCCCGACTATGAGAAACGCCACCTTGTCTGATGTAAGCGGCGGATTTATGCTTTGTCGCTATTTGCTCATCCGCTGGACTAAAACTAGGCTGGGAAAGTATGATATTGATTAGGTCTTCGTTAACGGGAAGATACCCCTTCTTTAATCCATGAGGGGAATGTTCATCGATATCACTGTTATCAGAAGATCTTCCGCGTTTTCCAGTGGTAGTTTGATGCTGGTGGAGAGTTAATTTTCGAATATAAACGTTTGCAATTCCCGGTTGCAAATTTAATTTGTTGGTTCGATTATATAGTATTAATGCATTACTTTTGTCTCCATCGAGGTGGTAAAGCTTTCCCAACTCGGTATAAACGGAAAAATGAAAGGGTTCCAGTACGGCGACCTTTTTATAATTTTTCCGCGACGTTTCATATTGGGATAGGTCGCCCGATATGGAGGAAATGTTATAGTATGAGGGACTAAAGTTCGGAGAGACTTGGATAGCCCGTTTAAGGCTAGTAATAGCTTTTTCTTGTTGACCTAATCCACTAAAAGCATTTCCCAAATTATTATAACATTCGTGGAACTTTGGTTTTAGTGCTAGTGCCTTTTTTAGATTGGCAATAGCTGTTTCATATTGGCCGAGCCCATTAAGAGCGTTTCCTAAATTATTATAGGCGTCGTGATAATCTGTCTTCAGCTCTAGTGCCTTATATAAGCTAACTATTGCTGTTTCGTGTCGACCCAGTTCGATGAGAGCATGTCCTAAGTTATTGTGTGCTTCAATGTGGTTTGGCTTTAGTTCAATTGCCCTTTTGTGATTAAGGACAGCATCTTCATATTTACCCAAACTGCTATCGATTGCGCCAAGAATATTCGGAACATCAGCGGCATCCGGAAATTTAGAG
>CAYFGZ010000045.1:0-27161 GCA_964342575.1 uncultured Nisaea sp.
CGGAAAGCTTTCCCAATCCCAAGAAAGACCTTCCGCCAGAGCTATCCCCGGTATATCTTCCACACCTTCCATCAAGTCGATCAACGCGTCGTGATGCTTTATCCTTACAGGGGCGAACCCAACACCACAATTTCCAAATAAAATAGTAGTGGATCCATTCCAAGATGAAGACGCCAATTCTGGATCCCATGTTGCCTGCCCGTCGTAGTGAGTATGGATATCTACCCAACCCGGCGTCACCAACAATCCATCAGCATCAATTTCTCTGCGGCCTGGACCAATTTTCCCCCCCACTTCGACTAACTTGCCGTTTTTTATCGCTATATCCCCAGTTTCTCTCGGGGAGCCCGTGCCATCGATTATCATTCCTCCTCGGATCACTATATCGTGCATACTCATTCCCCCGATTTTTTAATTAACCCCAGTATCAAATAGAAAGTTAAAATGTGACTATATTTTCTGCTAGGCGCAATACGTTAAATGGCAGTCACCAAATATATGCTATGCTTTATTGCTGGCAGATAGCTTTTGTATAAAATCGAAAAAAGGGAACCATCCAAAATTATGTACGAGCCGTTTTTGCCAATTAAACTAGATATTTATTCTTACCGAGCTCAAATTCCCAATCCTGTTGTCACCTCCTTTGGGACTATTCCAAGTCGTTCGACTGTTTTACTTGGCATACAAGACGACACTGGTATCACCGGCTGGGGAGAAGTTTGGAGTAATTTTCCTGCAGTCACGGCAGAATATAGAGCAAAGCTGGCTGCCGAAATGCTCCCCAACGCATTATTGGGAACCCCAATTACTGAACCAAAAAATTTCACCGATAAACTAACCCAAAAGTTTCGAGTAATACGGGTGCAAGGGGGGGAACCTGGACCTATCGACGCAGTGATTGCAGCAACTAATCAGGCCCTATGGGATCTTCGGGCCCGAAAGTTAAACCTACCTCTCCGAAAACTTCTGAACCAACATGCCTCAAATTTTGTTCCCGCCTACGGAAGTGGTCTAAATCCCAACGATTTTGTTGAAGTTTCAGAAATCGCTATAGCTGGAGGGCATAACGCATTAAAATTAAAAGTTGGATTTGGCCAGGATACAGACAGACTGAATGTAGAAAAACTGCGTTCAATAATGGGTTTAGATGGCAAACTCTTTGTAGATGCAAATCAGTGTTGGGACATTCAGGAGACAAAGGGATATATGCCGCTGCTGATCGACAATGATGTTCGATGGCTAGAGGAACCAATGATAGCGACCGCACCTATGGAAAGTTGGAAAGATATCGCCAATTACTGCTCTATTCCACTCGCTGGCGGGGAAAACATCATGACGGGCGAGAACTTAATCGACGCTTTTGAGTGGTTGGCCTTCATTCAGCCCGACATCGGAAAATGGGGTGGCGTGGATGGTTGTTTTGAAATTGGGAAATTAGCAACTAAGGCGGGCAAAACTTACTGTCCCCATTGGCTTTCCGGCGGGGTTGGTCTGCTACATTCGGCTCACGTGCTGGCTGCTGTTGAAGGAGAAGGTCTATTAGAAGTCGACGTAAACGAAAATCCCCTAAGATCCCGTCTTCTTTCCGATTTTCCAACTATAGACGGTGGGAATTTTTATCTAGGAGACGAGATAGGAATAGGTCTGCACGACCCGACCAGACCTATTCAGCCATTTCTTAAGTCCCACAGCTCTTTCTATTACAACCAAACCAACAACAATCGGTCTATCTAAACGGGGTAACTACGATCACACTTTTTACCCATTAGTATCTGCATTTCTGCCTTAATAATCTAAAAAGCTGCGCAGTTTTCGGGATCTTGAAGGATGTTTTAACTTGCGCAACGCTTTAGCTTCTATTTGCCTAATTCTTTCCCGTGTGACAGAAAATTGCTGTCCCACTTCCTCGAGTGTGTGATCCGTATTCATCCCTATACCAAAACGCATTCTCAGAACTCTCTCCTCGCGCGCCGTTAAACTTGCTAAAACACGGGTGGTTGTTTCTCTCAAATTGGATTGAATCGCGGCGTCCAATGGTTGAACAGCATTCTTATCCTCTATAAAATCCCCTAAGTGACTGTCTTCCTCATCACCTATAGGCGTTTCTAGGCTGATCGGTTCTTTTGCAATTTTAAGGACTTTCCTCACTTTATCGAGAGGCATTACAAGTTTTTCCGCTAACTCCTCGGGTGTAGGTTCACGTCCAATCTCGTGCAACATTTGCCTAGACGTCCTAACCAATTTATTAATTGTCTCTATCATATGCACGGGTATGCGGATAGTTCGGGCTTGATCGGCAATTGACCTTGTTATCGCCTGACGGATCCACCAGGTCGCATACGTTGAGAACTTATAGCCCCTTCGATACTCGAACTTGTCGACGGCCTTCATTAAGCCAATATTGCCTTCCTGGATTAAATCTAGAAACTGCAACCCTCTGTTAGTGTATTTTTTTGCTATGGATATAACCAGACGGAGATTCGCTTCGACCATCTCTTTTTTTGCCCGCCCCGCTTCGCGCTCTCCTTTCTGAACAGTTTGAACAACGCGGCGAAATTCCCCTATAGGCAATCCTGAATCCTCAGCCACAGCCGCTATACTGTCGCGAGCTGTAATAATCTCATCTGCCCGTGACTCCGCAAACTTTTTCCAGTTGTTACCCGGTAATCCCGATATCATTTCTAACCAATTCGGCTCCAGCTCCTTACCAAAATGCTGGGTCATAAAATCCGCCCGCTTTACTTTATTTTGTTCAGCAGACTTCATTAATTTCATATCTAACCCAACAAGATGTTTGTTAAGCTTATATAATTGATCTACCAGAGCTTCTAAGCGACTATTATTTAGTCGTACCCCGTCCATCAACTCCACGAGTTCATCTTTTAACTTAGCATACCGCTGCTCACTCTGTGCGGTAGCAGGCTCTCCTTTTAGCATCCGCGAGATTCTTCTATCCTGCACCTTCTTAAGCTTGCCGTATACTACAGCTATACTGTCAAAAGTTTCCATTACTTCGGGCATTAATGCCGCTTCCATAGCTGCCAGCGACATACTATTTTCCTCCATTTCCTCGTCGTCGTCCTCAGCTTCCGTTTCTTCTACATCCTCTCCCAGCCCTTCATCATTGGATGACACAGGCATTTCTGACACGGTGTTTAGGGTAGCCGCCGTAACCAGTTCTCCAGCGTCCGGATGCACACCGTAGGTCGCGTCTAGGTCAATCACATCCCTCAGCAAAACCTGGTTATCTTTTATAGCATCACGCCATTTTACCAACGCTTTTATCGTCAATGGGCTCTCAGCTATTCCGCCAATCATCAGCTCTCGTCCAGCTTCAATGCGTTTTGCAATAGCTATTTCACCTTCTCTTGATAATAACTCTACGCCCCCCATTTCTCGCAAGTACATGCGCACGGGATCATCTGTACGACCAACGTCGTCTTCAGCGACATTGCCAGGAGCTCCCCCTTCTTGGTCGTCTTTTTGACTACTAGTCCCTTCTTCCGCTTCTTCATTTTCAGTGACATTTACGCCCATCTCACTGAGAGACGACAATACATCCTCGATCTGCTCGGAGGTGAACTGCGATTGAGGCAATGCCTCATTAACTTCGCCATAAGTAAGGAAGCCACGATCTTTACCCTTTTTTATTAGGTTCTTTACAGCCACGTTAACATTATCCATTAACGGACCGTCATTGCTTTGCTCGTCACCTTCGGTATTGGTCTGTACCTTTGCCGCTAACGCCTGTTTTGCCATTCTTATCGTCCACCCAAGCCACTAGTTCATACCGGATAAAATATCACTACGTAGTTTCTTCTAGAGATGTCCCATCGTTTACAGCGACCAGAGCCGCCCTTAGCGAAGACAGTCTATTCCAATTTACTTCATTAAAATCCTTCATTACGGCCATTTTTGCCGTTGCTAACTGTTCCTCCAGTTGGTGTTTTCCTACCCTCAACAATAGCTCTCTCACGCCATTCTTTACCTGTTCAATCGAAGCCTGGGGGCCAGCAAACCCCGCATGGGCCATAGCACCACTAGTAAGAACCCCCCCCAAACTATCATCATAACCCAGAGTTTTTAGATGTTTTTTTAGTTTCTCTGAATTGAGTGGTCCATCAACCGATACGATGTCTAAAATGTCTAGACGGAGTTTGTCAAGAAATGGATCATTAAATTCTAAATAGCCCAGTGCTTCACCAAACTCTTCAAAAAGCAATGGGTGGTTCAAAAAAGCTGCCAAAATCGATTGTTTTTGACGCTGGGCCATGGTCTGCAAGACGCTAGATTTTGCGGCACGGCTGTTCCTGGCTCCACGAGCAGAAGAAAATATCACTTGGTTGCGTACTCTATCACCAACTAGACTGTTACCTATACTTTGAGCCGCAAAACGGTATTCCCTGATTTTGGCTTCCATAGAGTCCCTATACGCCTCCTGCACGCTCTTGTTTGCTATTTCCCTAATTCGATTTCTAATTCGCGAAAAAAAATCCGCCTGACGCTCGGGTGTATCGGCAGGACGAAGACTGCGCTCTTGATCCCATATAAAATCGGATAAACTCATAGATGAATCAACCAAGTCCCTAAATGCATCGCCGCCCCCTTTTTTTACTATATCATCGGGGTCTTCTCCATCAGATAACGATATAAACCGCAATGAGTAACCTGGCTTTAGAATTGGTAGGCATCTTTCAGAAGCCCTACTTGCAGCGCGCAACCCTGCTTCGTCCCCATCAAAACAGACATACGGCTCTCGAGCAAACCGCCAAAGTTCCCTAATTTGATCCTCGGTTAGTGCCGTACCCAAAGGTGCCACCGCATTCCCAATACCAGCTTCCGCTAATGAAATGACATCCATGTAACCTTCGGCAACTATTATTTCTTCTTTTTTGACAGCAACCTCCCTAGCTTGTGCTACTCCATAGAGAACGCGGCCTTTTTGAAACAGGGGTGTTTCCGGAGAATTTAGATATTTTGGTTCTCCACTGCCAATTAGGCGTCCGCCAAATCCAATTATTTTCCCCCTTCTATCGCCAATGGGAAATAAAACTCGATTTCTAAAATAATCGTAGGGAGTTGACCTGGACTCGGATACTCTAACTAAACCCACTTCGTTCAGTAGATCGTCATCGATATTCAATTTCTTCATAGCCTGTAGGAGATTACTGCCCCCATCAGGAGCATAGCCCAAGCGAAACGCTTTTATAATCCTATCCGATAGACCTCTTGATCTTAAATAGTTTATACCCGCTCTGTCGGCCGACTCCCACAATAATTTTTCATAATAACGTGTAGCCTCTTCCATAACCTCTTTTAGTGTTCTGCGGCGCGCTTCTTTGCGAATCTCTTCCGGATTCTGCTGCGGCATTTCAAGTCCAGCAATAGAAGCTAGTTTCTCTACTGCTTCGGGAAAATTAAAACCATCAACTTCCATGGTGAACTTGATGATATCTCCATGGGCTCCACATGCGAAGCAATGGTAGAAATTTTTTTCATCTACAATCGATAATGATGGCTTACTGTCGTTGTGGAACGGGCACAAGCCCAGAAACTCACGCCCACGTTTCAATAGTTTTATCCGTTTTCCAACAACTTCTGAAACCCGCACTCGAGTCCTGATTTCTTCTAAAAATTCAACTGGAAAGCTCATTCCGTATTGACCACAATCCTTCGCTATACACTCTATGTCAGCAAAAAAGACCTTAACACGTAGCGCCTAAATATGAATGATTTTTGTATAAAATGCGAGTCGCCAAAGTATTGTTTTTCAAACCCAACCATTTTTATACTCTATCCGACCCTTAACTATCGTAGCTAACACCTCAATTGAATGGTACTCCGCAGTATTAATAATGACTAGATCTGCTCGTTTACCTTCAGATATTTCACCCCTATCATGGAGACCTGCAGCCTTTGCTGGATTTGTCGACACCATCTTCCAACTGTCCACGAATTCTAAAATTTCCTTAGTCGCAAGTATAAAAGGCGCACGGGCAAGGGCCGGATAAAAGTAATCAGAGCACAGGATATCTCCGAAGCCGTTAGTTATCGTCTCAATAGCGGATATCCCTAAACTCCCCATATGACTTCCGCCTCTTACGACATTGGGAGCTCCTAGAATGATTTGATTGCCCAATCGATTTGCTTCCTTTGTCGCCTCAGCCGTCAAAGGAAATTCAGAGATTCCACATCCCAAAGAGTCGTAAAATTGCCTTGTCTCTATTGTTTCGTCGTCATGACTAGCCATTGGAACCAAATTTTTTACCGCTATTTTTGCCAATTGAATCATCGCACCTTTCACTTCTTCTCTTCTGTCTACTAAGTGTTGAACCATTTCCACAAAGTCCGATTCGTTCAACCCGGTTCGCTCGGTAAATCTCGACAAACTTTCGCCAGAAGTTATTTTGCGTTGAATAGATGGCATATGATTATTGAATGCCAACAGATCTATTTTACCTAATTCTAGCCATTGTAACACTTCCTCGACTGCCGCCAGATTATAAGTTTCGAATCGAAGATGACATTTGGTATCGCAACCGAACCGCATTTGTTCTATAGCAGCCATCAGCTCAACAACCGTATTTCGACTTCTCAAACCAGGTTCCCATGAGTAGGTAATTCCGTGAAATGCGGTTGTTATCCCATTGGCAAGCATCTGCCGATCTGTTTCTCCGAGAGCTAATTCTAGAGGAAACGACACCCCGGCACGCGGCATAATTTGACGTTCAAATGCGTCCCCATGTAAGTCTATAACACCCGGCAAGACCAAATTACCTGACGCTTTTATAATCGGAGTGTCCGAGTTAGGGGTCTTACCAATCGAATCGATATAACCATCCACAATTATGACATCCGTCTCTAGCAAATTACCATCTGGCAGTAAAAGACGACCACCCTGCACGCAAAAGACCTTTGGTTGATCAGACATTCCTCGCCTTTCAAAAAAATGATAATGGTTTGAAGAAACTTGATTTATAAATAACTATTATTTTTTGGAAATCGCAATGCTTAACACAACAAAACAATTTGCGAATAACTGCCCGACCAAAAATTCCAAAGAAGGAAGGTTCGGTGTCTATTTTGCCCCCAGCGGTTCATCCCTCTTGAATACCTTAGGAAGCGGCTGGCTGGGAAGAGATACTACAAAAAAGAAAAAGACCTTACAACCAATCGTATCCGGTCTGTCTGCACAACGCCTCTGCGAATTAACCCAAAGCCCTCGACATTACGGATTCCATGCGACCTTAAAGGCTCCATTTCAACTAGTTAATTGGGGAGAAAGAGATGGACTCGACCGAGCAATCGAAACCGTATGCGCGCCTATAAAGCCATTCTCTATCAGCTTAGTAATAAACCAACTTGCTGGATTTTTCGCGTTGACACTGGGCACCCATAGCCCAAAAATACACCACCTTGCAGATGTCTTAGTATCCGAACTAGATATATTCAGATCCCCAAATACTTCGGAAGACATACAACGCCGAAGAGCCGCGGGACTTAATTCACAACAAAACAATAACCTATTACGATGGGGTTACCCTTACGTTTTCTCCGAATTCCGATTCCATATGACTTTGACGAGTAGAATAACGTCCGAAGAAGAACGAAAAAGACTGGAGACGGCTGCAAGAGTCCATTTTCTTCCCATATTGAAAAAAAAAATCATGGTTAATTCAGTGTGTTTGTTCTACCAAACCGATAAAAATTCACAATTCGAGCTCATAAAACGATTTAAGTTAGGCGAAAATGGACCTAAAGGTACGCAACGGAAGTAGCATAGACGATTTGCAATGTGGCCTCATCATGCTGTCCACAACTGAGGTCTATAATATTCCTAATTGGCTGACTGAACCCGACGGCTCCATTAAGGATCCCCCAAAATTACCTCTAGGAGGGAATCTACGCTTGTTGGCATCAGTTGATAACGAACCCGCCGGATTTGCTGATTATTCTATAGCCAAATGCCATATCAAATTTTTGTTTGTTAAGCCACAATTTCAGGGCCTTGGTATAGGTACGATTCTATTAAACGATGTACTAAACCGACTAGATTCAAGCGTCACGGTCAATGTCCTGTGCATAAATGAACCCGCTGTTCTATGGTATTTAGCGCGAGGATTCAGGGCTGTTAGCGCTTGGGAGGAACCTTTACAGGGACGAAAGACCGCATGGCTTAAAATGTCTACGTCATCTTCTTGATACTTATTTATACCTAAAACTGCCCGCAACGATATTTTGACGGAAAAAGCAAGAAACTTTAAGACACACACCACTTTCTTACATCTCGTCTCATAGCCAAATACCGGTATTCATGAAACGCTATCCTTGGGTTAAAATATTTTTTGTTGTTTAAAAATAACCGTTTTGGAGACCTACTTTGAAGACATATCCTCGCGACCTCGTCGGTTATGCCGACACGCCTCCTGATCCCAAATGGCCAAATAGCGCTAGATTGGCCATAAACTTTGTTATCAATTATGAAGAAGGCTCAGAATACTCTATCCCTGACGGCGATGGTTTTTCGGAAGCTAGCCTAACAGAATCTCCATCCTCTACAATACCACATGGGACAAGGGATCTGGCTGCTGAAACACTATTTGAGTACGGGTCCCGAGTTGGATTTTGGCGCCTTTTAAGGCTATTTCAGGAAAGACAGTTACCTGTGACCATATTTGCCTGTGCTTTGGCGCTTGAGCGAAATCCGCGAGTAGTTAAAGCAATCAACGATTATAATCTAGATGTCTGCTGCCATGGTTGGCGTTGGATTGAACATTATAAACTAACAGAAGAGGAAGAAAGAGAGCATATCCGTTGCGCAATTACATCACTTACTAATCTCTTCGGGAAAAGACCACTTGGCTGGTATTGTCGCACAGGGCCGAGTATAAACACCAGACGTCTCTTGATTGAGCAAGGGGGTTTTTTATATGACTCTGACGCTTATAATGACGAACTGCCTTACTGGCTGGAAGTAGAGGGTACAGCTCATCTCGTAATTCCCTATTCTTTAACAACAAATGACTCAAAATTTGGCCGCGGCTGGTTTAGTACGGCAAATGACTTTTTTGAATTCAATAGAGACGCATTTGATATGCTTTACGAAGAAGGTTTAAAAGCCCCTAAGATGATGTCTGTGGGGTTGCACCAGAGACTGATTGGTCATCCTGCTAGAGCGATTGGACTAAGAAATTTCCTAGATTATATAAAGCAATATGACGATATTTGGGTCTGCAACCGAATCGACATTGCTCACCACTGGTTAAAATACCACCCATATGAATTAACATCAGAGATTGGAGACAATCCGTGAGAAATAGGTGAGCATTTATTTTTCTTCCATCCGGGAGGCGATATCTATGATTTCAGCTTCACCGGGCATTTCGTCGCTCGGTAGACGATAATCTCCGCCCAGCCAGCTTCCTAAATCAATAAGTTTACATTTTGCCGAACAAAAGGGTTTGAACTCTCTTTCCATCACTCTATTGCATATAGGGCAAGATGGTTTCTTGATCATTTTCATTTTTATGCCTCTAACGCATTTCTTATATGAAATAATTCGTGTCCAGAATTCGGGTCGTCTACGAAGGTGACGGTTTTTCCCAACTTTTTTGATACTTCTTTGAGACTTTCGCCAAGAGTTGCCTGAATCATAGTTCTTAACTGAGGTGAACACACAACCTGTGGGAGAGCCATTCCCGGTGTCTCTTTAATCAAAAGCCTGAGTACTTTCAATCCAAGAGTTTCCATTGCCTCTAAGCCACCAATTTCATTTCCACAAAAAATTTCATGCAATGTTAGACCAATTCTCGGACGAGTAACCTCCAACAATCCTGTTCTTGTCCAACCATGAACGACCAGTGAAACATCGTTCTCTTTGGACAACTTCTTCAAAAGGCGGACGAAATTCTCTCGTATCTTAATGTCTTTTAGTCTAGGAAAATCGACGAGGATGAGACCAGCCAAATCCCTCAGTCGGATTTGCCAAAAAATCTCTTCAGCCAGGCATTCAGCAAGACGTAAAGGTTGCGTTTTAGCAGTTTTAAAACGCGCTATATCTATATCGACAGATACTAGGGCCTCCAATTCATCGAAAATAATTTCAGCACCTCCCTCTATAGATACTTTTCGCTCAAGCGCCTTGTCTATTTGAAAATCAATCGCAAAATCGTCAAAAAGTGTTCCGTTTTTTCCTTCATGAATTTCCTGGTCGATATATTTTTTTACAGCGAATCCAATTGGTCCTGGCGACGGAATAAGTACTTTAGGGCTCCCATTACTCGCGGTCATCTGTTCCAAACGCCGCCACTTCAAAATTAATTCGTCAATTTCCTTTTTTATTAACGTAAAATCACTACTATTGTCAGTCGACTTAATGTGCACGCCGACGGAGCTCGGCACATTCGAGATAAGAAATTCTCTTATAGCAGAACGTTTTGTTTTTCTTTTTATCTTGCGAGAAATAGAGTATCCAGTTTCCGTTGGATATATGTCAGCAAAATTGCCGCGCAATGTAATATTTTGGCTGACCCGGGCAGCCTTTCCTTTTCGCGGTTCAGATATAACTTCAACTAGCACCGACTGCCCTTCAATTGGCGTGTATTTTGAAGGCCCGTCCATATAGCCCTGAGCATTTCCCAAGTCCAAAAAAACTGCACCGAGTTCTTTTCTGACAGCGGTTACTTTCGCATTAACTATAGCTCCTCGAACCCATGGTCGACTTGCTCTTTCAACAAACATTTGAGCTAAACGACCCTCGATCAAAGTAGCAACGCGCGTTTCACCGGGGGAGTGATCAATTACAATTTTCCTATTGGTCAACTGTGAGATTTTCTTTTCCACTCTCAATCCGATAATAGAATCCCAAGCCCATAAGCAATTTGTAGGTTTCGTGCAACGGAAGTCCTACTACATTAGAATATGATCCTCTTAGATTTCGAACAAAAGCCGAAGCAACTCCCTGGATGGCATAGCCCCCAGCCTTTCCTCTCCATTCGCCCGAGTCTAGATAATTATCTAGTTCTATCTTCTGTAGCCGTTTAAATGTGACATTAGTGGTAACAAGTCTACTGACGCATTCACTATTAGGTCCTTTAATTACTACAGCGCCAATGACTTGGTGACTTCTACCAGACAGCAGACGCAGCGATTTCGATGCCAGTTTTCTGTCATCAGCTTTATCAAGGATCCTTCTTCCACAAGCTACTACAGTGTCGGCGGCCAAAATATAGGCGCTGTCATACTTTCCTGCCATTATCTGAGCTTTTTTCCTGGCCATACGCATAGCATAATGTTTGGGTTTTTCTTTTTTTCTAACCGACTCTTCTATATCTGGAGGCTCCACCCGGTAATTTCTAATTCCCAGCTGCTCAAGGAGGCATCGGCGCCTCGGAGACGCTGACGCCAATATTAATGACGTTCCGATTGGTGGATGGAGGACTAGATTACCTTCTGACACAGTACGGGAAATATCCTGTTTACTTAAACCTAAACGTAATCCGTCCCTTGGTTAAATCGTAAGGGGTCATCTCCACATTCACACGGTCACCTGCGAGAACTCTGATTCGGTTCTTGCGCATCTTACCACTGGTGTGAGCTAAAACTTCGTGCTCATTGTCTAACTTTACTCTAAACATTGCGTTCGGTAACAATTCTGAAATAGTTCCCGCCACTTCCAATACATCCTCTTTTGCCATTGTTACTCCTTAATTGTTGATAATACGCATAAGCCTGCGACTGATCGGCATCTACGTCAAGGCGTTTTTTTTCGCTTTTTATTCATTTTCGATAAAGTTTCTTATACTTAGCACTCTATCTTGTTAACCACTGTTTTATTTTTTGTTTAAACTTCTCTTCTATTAGTCACAAACCTTATATTTATTTTTTTTCGACGAGACGCATTTTTATGGATTTGGCGTGTGCTTGCAAACCCTCTGCTTCTGCTAAGACCACAGCGGAGGGACCGATTTTCATCAAACTTTCCCTGCTGCAACCAACGATCGTAGTGCGTTTTAAATAATCAAGAGCCGATAGACCCGAGGAAAATCGGGCAGTTCTATTCGTAGGGAGTACATGATTTGGGCCCGCAACATAATCCCCTACTGCCTCTGGCGTATACCGGCCTAAAAACACCGCCCCAGCGTGCCTAACGTTCTTCATCAATGTTTCGGGGTCGTCGACGGCCAGTTGCAGATGTTCTGGGGCCAACTGGTTTATCAAAGATGGTGCTTCCTGCAGCGATTTGACAACGATAATAGCTCCGTGATTTTCCCAACTTTTCCTAGCTATACTAGATCGCTCCAGAGACTCAAGTTCATCAAAGACGGAATGCAAGACCTTCGTTGCAAAAGAATCATCATCCGTTATTAAAATGGCTTGCGCCATTTCATCGTGTTCAGCCTGGGCCATAAGGTCACACGCTATCCATTGCGGGTTATTACTTGCATCCGCAACAATCAATACTTCTGAAGGCCCTGCAATAGAGTCTATGCCAACACGGCCGTAGACCATTCTCTTGGCTGCAGCCACATAGGAATTGCCCGGCCCTACGATTTTATCCACTGCCACTATTGTCTCTGTTCCAAAGGCCAACGCAGCGATCGCCTGAGCCCCCCCAATTCTATATATTTCTTTAACGCCCGCAATATCAGCGGCAGCAAGAACCATTGGGCTGATGCCCTTCTCCCGGGTTCCGGGAACAGTTATAACTCGGCGCTCCACTCCGGCCACTCGAGCTGGAATTGCATTCATAAGCACGGAACTTGGGTAAGATGCTGTTCCCCCTGGGACGTACAAACCAACGGAATCTAATGCTTGCCACTGGAGTCTTAAATCAACTCCTTGATCATCTCTGTAGTCTATATCATTCGGGATTTGAGACAAATGAAATGATTCAATTCGTTCTGCCGCATGTTTTAATGCATCCAATTCTTTTGTGCCCACTGCTGCCTTCGCTTCATTTATCTCGGCCAAACTAACCCTCATCCCCAGTTTAGACAGGTCTAGTCCATCAAATTTCTTCGTCAATCTTATTACTGCGTTATCCCCTCCGTTCCTAACGGCTTTAATTATCTCTGAAACTGCCGCACTTATTTCTGTATCGGCAGAAATCCTGTCTTTTAACAATTCATCGAAAAATTTGGAAAATTGATTATCACCACTATGAATCTTAAGAGGCAAGGGAAATCTCCCGAAACCGGTCTACCCACATATTAATTTGCTCCGGTTTAGTTTTAAAAGCCGCCCTGTTGACTGCTAAACGCGCGCTCACCTCAGCGATCGTCTCTATTTCGACTAAGCCGTTCGCCCTCAGCGTAGCCCCGGATGAAACCAAATCTACAATCCTACGACAGAGGCCTAACTGCGGCGCAAGCTCCATAGCCCCATTCAATTTTATGCATTCAGCCTGAACGCCGCGGGCCGCAAAGTAACGCCGTGTTACGTTTGGATATTTTGTAGCTATTCGCAAATGGCTCCACTGCATAGGGTCTTCCTTCGCCGCCATTTCTACTGGTTCTGCAACAGAAAGACGGCATACACCAACTTTTAAGTCAACGGGAGAATAAATTTCTGAGTGGTCAAATTCCATAAGTACGTCACTTCCACATATAGCAATATGCGCGGCCCCAAAGGCTAGAAAAGTCGCCGTATCAAAGCTCCGGATTCTTATAATTTCTATTTCTCCACCTTTAGTTGTAAATTGCAATCTCCTGGAAGTTTCATCAAAAAATTCTTGTTCCGGCTCAATCCCTGCTTCTGCCATCAGTGGCCCAACATCGTCAAGAATCCGACCCTTGGGGACAGCTAAAATCAATGGTTGCTTAGATTTCATCTCTACTCTTTCCAGTGGATAGGACGCCTTGTTGTGGGCCATGACTGGCCCACATCTTCCGCTATAAACTTCAACAATTTCGTGCACAATCGAATAGTTTTATGATCAGAAAATATTAGATCTAATTGCTGACACTTAAAATTGAAAGATAAAAAGTTAAGGAATTGTCCTCGATCCTTTAAATCCAGCCCCTTCACATGCACAGAATCAATGCCCTCAAACACCACCGCACAAAGTACGCGCTCAAAAATTTCATTATCTAATGATTCTTTGGGCCGATTCTTTGTAACGCTAGCAACGTAATCTCTTTGGTCTTGATATAATTCCCAACAGAAGCGCTGACTTATCATGAAAAATTTTTTCTCGTTCGGGATATACTTAAGATCGGCAATTGGAATAATAGAGTCCTGTAACATTGAGGATACTATAGGCAGATCATCAACAGACTCAACTCGAACACGAAACCGGTTCTTTTTCATGATGGCAGTCTTTTTTTCCATAATTGACTTCAAACAAACGTACCCCTTGACAATCCTCAATTCCGGGTGCGACTTACCAGGGCTCCGCAAGCCTGGAGCTTGGCGACTAGATTTTCGTAGCCTCTGTCTAGATGATAAATTCGGTTAACAGTAGTTTCCCCTTTTGCTACTAGACCTGCAAGAACTAAAGATACCGAGGCCCTCAAATCAGTGGCCATAACAGGAGCACCTGTCAATGCCCGAACGCCTCGAACCAAAGCCGTTGAATTATGGACATTTATATCAGCGCCCATTCTATTAAGTTCAGGCACATGCATGAACCTGTTTTCAAAAATCGTCTCTGTTATCATAGCCGCACCTTCCACTCCCGTCATATAGGCCATCATCTGGGCCTGAAGGTCGGTTGGGAAACCAGGATACGGGTCCGTAATGACGTCGACGGCCTGTGGCCGCTGGCTGGGGCCAGCCACTCGCACACTGTCAATCTTCTCCTCTATATAAGCTCCAGACGCTGTCAAGACATCAAATAGCGCCCTTAGTGACGAAGCGTCAGCGCGGTTGAGACTTATATCTCCGCCTGTTATGCAAGCCGCAATTGCGTAGGTGCCAGCTTCGATTCTATCCGATATGACTTGATGCGTTGCCCCATGCAAATCATCCTGTCCCTGCACCAATATCGTATCTGTTCCCTGTCCTTCAATTTTGGCGCCCATAGCCACCAGACAATTTGCTAGATCGATTATTTCAGGTTCTCTGGCGGCATTAGTCAACTCGGTTTCTCCCTTAGCCAAAGATGCCGCCATCATCAGGTTCTCCGTAGCACCTACAGAAACCATTGGAAAGTTTATGCGCGTTCCGCGGAGCCTTTTTCCTGTTAAAGCTTTTACCTCTACATACCCTCGAGAAAGGTCTATGTCTGCGCCCATTTGCTCCAGAGCATTAAGGTGTATATCTACTGGTCGATTTCCAATAGCGCAGCCGCCAGGAAGTGAAACGCGAGCTTTTCCAAAACGCGCGACCAAAGGGCCAAGAACTAAAACGGACGCTCGCATCTTTCTGACTATGTCATACGGAGCTTCAGTGTTTCCTATATCTTTACCATCCAATTCTAATTGTCTACTGTCGTCGCTAAGTGTTTCTTTAACTTTAACACCAAGACTTTCAAGCAGCTTGCTCATGAAATCGATATCGGCAAGTCGTGGTACATTGCGCAGTCGTATTCTATCCGCCGTCAACAAAGCCGCGGCCATCAATGGTAGTGCCGCATTCTTAGCTCCACTTATTCCTATTTTCCCCGATAATTTCTGCCCACCAACAATTACTATACGTTCCATCAATCACCCCATTGTACAGGCTTCAATAATCCTACCCGCATGATCACCCATAATTACCTGCGGCTATGAGAGTTTAATAATTTATATAATTTCCAGATAACTAAATTCATTTATTTTTTTTACCCTGCACCGCACGTTCCGAAATCTGCTGTTTCCTCCGCCTTAAATTATCTTTCAATGCGCGAGCCCGACGGTCTATGCTTCTTTCTTTTTTGGTTTTGTTCATTGGATCTTTTCGAGACATAGGTTTGCTTTCGCGTGGACAATTCTTTTCATCAAGTCAATCGTTTCCGGTTGAAAGAATAATCTATTAGGTCAAGAGCATCAAATGCACTTGCTAAACGATTGCAGCTTATGGCATTGTTCGCCAGCCCGAGGCTCCAGATTACGCTTGGTCTGATTAATGCTGCCGTAGCTCAGGGGTAGAGCACTCCATTGGTAATGGCGAGGTCGACAGTTCAAATCTGTCCGGCAGCACCAGAACAAACTCGGATGGGAAGGCGCACAAAATTGGATGGATTGTGCGTTGACCCTTAAACTATGCGTTACTGGCTTTCCTAGAAAATTACCAATTACATGGCACGCATGAAGTCATTCAATCGAATACAAATTACTTTTCTAACACGTAACGCTAAATTAGCTCTTCCTTGATCGATTCGTAATAGGCTAAATCCGATTCAGTATCTATTTCTCCCCACTGAGACTCAATCGCTATTGCCCGTATTGGCACCCTCCCCATTTCTATAATTTTTTGTAGTATACCCGTGGAGTCCATCTTATCTTGTACATTAACGTTTAGGCTTTTCCTTATACGAACTATTTCCGACCATCCTTTTGGCATTAATCGAATCAATCCCATGAATTGTCCCTGAATTTGACTCAACTCAGCTGGTTTACTACCTATTTCCAATAACACCTGATCCTCGTTTATTAAAAAGGTTTCAGCATCAGTAAGGGGGTCGTCAAAACGTTGCTTCCATAAATTGAGCCAATTTGGATCATAGGTGATTGCTATAGGACTTGATAATTTCATGAGCATTTCTACAGCCGAAGAATGATAGAATATATCTGAATAACTGACAATGCATGGTCCGTCTTCCAACCATTGAGCCGCACAAGCTAGTGAAGAAACCATATTTGTTTTATTCCAGCGAGGATTGTGAAACTGAGTCAGACCGTAATGCATCAAGTCTTCTTTCCTGTACCCAGTAACAATTCCGATTTCGACCACACCGGCTGCCCTTAAAGCGTCTATTTGCCGTTGAAGAAGTGTCTTACCTCTCAATTTTATCAAACATTTAGGCCTATTGGCTGTAAGTGTCTGCATCCTACTCCCGCGACCTGCAGCCAAAATAATTGCCCTCATGAATGTACAAGCCCGTTGGCAGACATTTTATCCCTCCTCGGTCAGTTCACGACATCTGCAAACCAACCTATAAATTGCGCAGCAACTACTGGCCGTCAACTGTTGAATAGAGCCCGAGCCCTTTCGATATCTGACCCGTTAAACGGTGTTTCCCTCTCTGGATGCCACATCCATCCCTCCCAAGAAAGAGAGCAATGGCGAATAGCCTCTATTTTAGAGTCCTCACTGACAGCGATAATTTTATAGTTCTTAGGACAAGCGGAAACCCCGTTATCGTGATAACTATTAACCTCTTGACGGATCTCCCCACTAAGTAGGTGTCGTGTACCTACATGTCCCTCCACTGGCTCTATTGAGATACCTTCTCTGTGACACATCATCTGCATCCCACGACAAATACCCAAGAGTGGGAGCTTTTGCGCCTCAGCATACTCTATTAACGCCATTTCTGTTAAATCCCTCTCAAGATATTCTCCAATATCATTGCCTCCGGACAATATGATGGCTTTCGGTTTTAAGGTGTTTAGTAATTGAAACAGCTGAAAACTAACGTTTTCTGCCCCAGGTGATTCTGCTGTGAGGGTATTTGGTATCGGAACACCAACAAACCCGAGCTCAGACAAAAACCTTACTAAATTTTGATCTAACGCATCCCGTTTTTCGGCGCGCGCCAACTTAAGCTCAACCCGTTGACTAATTGCCACCAGTTTCATACCAAAATCTCAACTCGTTTTGCCGCACAATCCAATTCCAAAACCTTAGCTGACGACCAACGGGAATACAGAACCTCTCCCGCACCAATTATTGCGGGCAACCCAAACTCACCTGCGCGTATGGCCATATGTGAGTTAGCCCCACCCCACGCAGTGATCAAACCTGCAATTTCATGAGAAAACAGCCAGTCGAAGCCAGGATCAGCGTTAGAAATGCAAACGATAGCACCCTTAAGTTGATCTCCGTCTTCAATATTGGCAACCGAAGCGATTACTTTTTTTTGGGTTATATAGTTCGGTGATGCTATTGGCCACTCGAAAAACATCACATCATCAGGCTCTGTTATTACGGGAGGCAGAGAGACGCGAAGCGCCTCTGCATATTGCGCTTTTCCATCACTGATGCTTCGAAGAAGAAGGTCCTCCGATTTAGTAGCTTGAGAATATAATTTTTGAAATATTTCGATGTCGCAATATGCTATATCTTCCCTCGGTATACCCTTGCTCGAAGCAAACTCAATCATCAAAGCGAGGGCATCTGAAAGATTCTGCGAAAATTCAAATTTAGCTTCTTCGCGTAATTCGATTGCCGATTTTATGAACTTAAAGAGCTCTATCGGATCCGATTTAAGCGAATTTGATTTTAGTAATTTAGCTATTTCCTTGGCTTGTTCATCATTCATGGCAAATGGTTCGGAACTCACTTCCTCTAATGAAGAAGTATTAGTCCAATCAAAATAAAGTTCAGGATCTTCATCGTATCTTGGTGAGGTTATTTCATAAGTGCCCGGCCGCAAATGTCCGTAGTGTCGCAAAAAGTCACTTCGTTCCATCTTCACGCGATCTTTTGCCATCCGCTTACTTACCGTTGAAATACTAGCCATAAATTTTGCATAATCGTCTTTTGTAAAAATTCCAATATCGACGATCGACCTAAGTATTTGTACCGCCATGAAACCAGCACGCGCTAAGCCAGCAAACGGGAGAGTACCATACCGTTTCGCATCTTCTAATAGCCAATAAATATTTTCAACTGGGCCCAAATTGGACTCCATTAGACTACTGCGTCGGGCTTTTAAGATCGCTATCTTGGCCGCGTCGATACGCCACAAACCCTTTTTAAAGTCGAGAATTCGGTTGGTGATTCGCCGTAAACTATCTGCTATAGCTGTTTGCTCTTCGCGGCTAAAACCTTTTTCCCTTAATTCATTCAATCTAGTTGGCAAGTCCAACGTGTAGCATGACCACACAATCTCAAACTCAACTTTATCATGCAGCAGAGGTCGGTTGACTAACTTGTCAATATAATAATCTACCAGCCTATTGGCCACTTTCTCATCCAAATCCGCTGGGATAAAAGAGTTGAAAGAAACGCGAACATCAATGTAGGGAAGACCATAAAAACTTAGCATTAACGGATAGCTGCGAAGATTACGATAACCGTAATTATTCCTTTGATATGCCCATATTGAATCTGTAATCAATTCACCATATAGCGATAACGCAAGAGGTTTTGGGCGAATTCCAATTATTTCTGCCGGATTCCAATCCGGCATTACTCCATAAACGTTCCGCTTGCCCATCAAAAACGGATTTGGCTTCATTCCGGTAATAATCTTTTGCTTTATAATTTCCAATCTATTCAGCTGACTTTCAGGAAGTTCACTTTCCAAGGGTAACACCAACGGTCTAACTTGTAATAACCATAGAACTTCGCTTTCACCCTCCCTGCAAACCGCAAACTCACAATCTATAGGTCTATCCTCAAAGACATCCAAAAGCTCCCCAACTAATTCGAGAATAGGTGAAAATAGTGTGTCTTCCGGAATAGGCGCCCCAGCAGCAATCTGCCAAACTCGCCCTGCCTGCCCCTGTGTGACGGCACTTGTATCACTACCTTCCGTCCAATTAATAACTCGGTAAGGCGAACATGTATTCGGATCGTGTGAAAACGCTACCCCCGATCGGATTACATTCCTCAACATTGGCTGTATCAGGACCTCATCCTGGGGGTTAGGGCGAGTATAAGAGCTTATAACATTCTTGATAGCGGGGCCCAGCTCCTCAAAATTAATGTCAGGTACCGATAAAAATGCGCCGGCATTTGAGGTTTTCTCGGTATCTTCCGCACCGCTGCTAGAGCGAACGATATAAGGGCCTACACTAAGTTCATCGGCTATTTTTTTTAGGATAATTTCCTTATTACGCGGCCACTCGGATACAGCTATTATCACCATTGGCGCGATTCGAGCTGAACCCAGGATTTTCTTAAGGTCTGAAAGTGTGCCTGCCTTGGTGGAAAAATTTAGTCTCACGAAATATTTACCTTAGTTGCGCCATCCAAATATTCGTCAAATAGGGTACTTTTAGAGTTTTGGCAGACAAACTATCGAGATACCCTTCAATCGCATCCACGACATGGTCAAATTTCTCACCCGCTTGGCGAGCTAATGTGGCGTGGGACCGCCAAGCTTCCACACACTGTTGTACAGTCTGTTCATGGGTTATCGGTGCGTTCAACTGTACGACTGTGTTAAATAGATTGCTCGCGTCTATAACGTCACGTTGATCTTCACGTCGGGATCCGTAGCCGTAGCTTGGAACATGCTCTTTAATTAGGAGCTCGATTTGGCTCTGAACAGTATCTTCCAGTCGACGGTGATTCCACATACACGCAAACCACCCATTCGGCTTGAGAATTCTTGCTACTTCCTTCAAAGCCTGCTGTCGATCACAAACATTGAAAGAACTACCAAATGTAACCAAATTAAAATATCCAGATGGTTGCTCCGTTGCCTCGCCGGTGCCTTCTTTCCATAGGACACTGGTCCATTTCTCCGTTCGCTTTCTTCCAAGGCTTCGCATGGCGTCATTAGGTTCCACAGCTGAGACAGACAGTCCTCTCGAAGCCAGCATCAATGTTAAATGAGCTACACCAGCGCCCACATCGCAGACTTCAGCCCCAGCAGAGATACCGGCAATGGAAAGCATCGAATCAATAGCATCGCCGGAATAGTCCGGGCGTTCCAAATATGCGCCCGCGAGATCGGTATAATCCCATTCGGTTATCACAATAATTTCCTTTTCTTCATATTATGCACGATAGCTTTTGCCCAGCTTGAGGTAACACCCCTCTCGTCTGATTGAATCAATAAATCGGGTGCCTCAGGCTCGTCAATACACAAATCAAGCCCAGCTACGTTAGTCAAATTTCCCGCGTCAAATTGTTTATATATTTCCTTGGGATCTCGCCGCCTTAATTCTTCCAATGAAACCTTTAAATACACTTCAAAATAGGCCGGAAAATTTTTACGGTTCCAGATATGAACTTCTTTAAATAGAGAGATTGTAGCTATAACTACAATGAAGCCTTGCGATGCTATCATTTTACAAATATTCGCATATTTCAACGCTAGCTCTAATCTACTCACTCTATCGTATTCTGGGTTTGCTGGAGAATTAGCCCCCAGAACTTCGCGTAATAAATCTCCGTCCAACATTACTACCGTTTTGCCAGCCTGACGAAGGAGGTTTGTGAGGCTGTCGGCCAGTGTAGATTTTCCAGATCCAGATAACCCCGTGATCCAAATGACAACACCCAAATTCGAGATTTTTTGTTGGCGCTTTGTCACAAAATATTTTTCTTTCCTCTGCCCCTACAAACTAGGGTAACCATTACTACCTTATGCATAAAATAAAAGAAAAATAGCCCCAAAGTGATTTTTCACGCGTTTAGGCTTTCTTTCTAAACTTCCCACAATTTAGCACACAAAACCCGTCAGATGTGAAAAATTCAAACAAGATTTACTTCATCCCACTAACGCTAAGTGTTGATTTTAGGCGCAACGCGAGTGGAGGTTATAGCAACGTACTTTTATTTCTGTATGACTTCGCCCCACTATCTCAAATCTATTAATCGTTCGTTTTTGGCTTTGGACTCCAGTTATAGACCGTTTCTAAAGTTTTTCCCATCAATTTAGCTTTTTCATCTGCCGTCAAATCGTTTCTAAGAAGAAAAGCGTCTACGCCCTGTTGGTAAGTTAGAATATCGACGGCCCGGGTCCAATCAGTTCCCCACATACAACGATTAAACGTGAACTTATCAAATATTTTAGCAAGGGGAGCCCAGATGTCTCCGAACGGGTATGCTTCGTGGGACAAGGTACAGGCACCAGTGATTTTTATCGAGATATTGTCAAATACCGACAGTGCCAATAGTTGTTGAATATCACTAAAAGGGTTTTCTGGTATAGGCCTACTAAATGGTTGTTTAAGACCTAAATGATCTACCACTAATCTCGTATTTGGAAATTTTTTTGCCAGTTCACCAGCTTGCTCCAAACATTCCCAACACAATAAGTTGATTGGCAATGCACAATTAGCTGCCGTGTCCATAATGCCCTTTATTTCCAAACTTCCTACGTCAAAAGATTCTCCATACGCCATCATAATACGGATTGCCACGCTGCCAGCTGATTGCGACCATTCCTGTATAACCTCATTAACGGCCGGATCCATCGGGTCAACGGGTTTGACGAGACCAAATCTGCCCGGGTATTTTTCGTAAACCTCTAACGCGTAGCTAGCGTCGTATCTATACATACTCCACGGGGACACTAAAAGCGCACCGTCAACGCCGACTGAATCCATCGCTGTAACCATTTGGTCACCTGTTACAGCGGGAGGACCGGCCAATGTACCTATCCACGGACGTCCCGCGTGATCTGCTTCATAGGCATGGACCTGTGCATCTATCACTTTCATAATAAACCTCCCGCTGCGCTCTCTGGTTATATCTCGATCAGTACAGTACTTTTCAAGGCTGCAACTGAACAATATCTATGGAAAAATCTAACGGTTGGAAAACTTATATCGGTACCTTGTGCAGCGCGTACCCCAGGAATTACTCAGGGTCAGTAAATGACTCCTCAAATGCTTTCATTATCGGGTATGTGAAGTAAGTGATAAGTGTTCGTTTTCCAACTTTTATGTCAGCAGATGCCTGCATCCCCTGCGATAAGACAAAGTCTGCTGGCATATTAGACTCTTTTACACTTTGAGTTTTGACCCTACCTCTATAGAAAACCCCTTTATCACCGGCCAACGATTCGTTGAAAGTATCTTTCGAAATAAATACTAACTCGCCATCCAATCCACCAAATTCCTGAAACGGCATCGCATCAAGTTTGACCGACACCTCCATTCCTATTCGCATATCACTGATTTCTTTAGAATCGATGTCTACCTCAAGAAACAGGGGTTGATTTGTCTGCACAAGCGTTATTATAGGATCTCCCTCCCGCACGTTGCCTCCACTAGCGACAGCGGGGATGTCGAGAACAACTCCATCACCTGGGGATTTAACAATTATATTATCCACGAGGCGCTTCAATTTTATTTGCTCCTGTTGAAGTTGCATCAACTCCTCATTTTTCCCAGTTATTTCAGCTGTTAGACTTGATGCCCATTGCGCTATGAATGCTTGTTTATCAGCATTAAGCGTCGTTATCTCCGAATTCAACTTTGTAATAGCGCTTTCGGAATTAAAGTGCGACTTCTCCGCATTTAGAAGTTGGTCTTTTGCCTGCAAGTATTTGAGAAGGGAACCTATCTTTCTATCGTACAAGTCTTTTTGAACTTTGGTGAGTTTTCTCTTAATTTCTGCTTGCTTTTCTGAAATTTTCAATAGCTCTTTGGAGGATCGATATTCGTTTCTCAGTTTAGTCAATTTGGAATTAAACGATTTATTTTTTTCTCTATATTCCGATACTTTCTTTACTAGAGTATTTTTATATAAATCGCTCAATTTCGCCGTCATGTTCCGGAGCTTTAATTTTTCGACAGTATCAAAATATAGTTGGTCGAGATTAAATTTGGCATTCAGTTTTCTCGGATCGTCGACAAGTGTTTGTTCCATATTCAACCGAATCAATGACTGATAGATATTATCGATCTTCTCCTGATTCTGTTTGAGATTAACATTGACCACAGTATCATCGAGATAAGCAACAATTTGCCCCTTGGAAACACTATCGCCTCGCTCCACCTCGACAGTTTTCACAACTGAGCTAGCACTTGCTTCAACAACTAAGTTTGGTGTAGCCGTCATGAACTCCCCACGGGCGGACACTGTGGTATCAATTTCATTAAGAGAAGCAAATACCACCCCCAAAATAAAGAAAGATAGAAGGCTCAACGTAGAAATCAGCAAAGGCTTGGACGGCCCTTGCCTGTATATTGCATCGGTATCATCTATTTCAAATTCTGTGCTAGCGTCTCTACTGTCCAACTCAATAGGTTCCGTTGGACTCGAGTCGTTATCCATACTTTCATATCGTGCCACTAACTGGTTGGATACACGAAGATTCTCGGAAATCGTTTTCATTATTCTGATAGCGGCTTCTGGATTTTGTCGAAGATAGTTGACGAAACTTTCTGCAGTTACCTCCGTTACTACTGTATCGACTTTTGCCCGGGCACCGGCGCTACGGGGATTGCCGTCGATCAGAGCCATCTCCCCAAATATTGTGGGCGCCTCTAATTCAGCCAAAACTTGCTCGCCGCTGGCCCCGTGCTTAACAATTTCAACTACACCCGACTTAATGATATAACCATAAACAGCGCTTTCTCCCTCTCGGAAAATATATTCACCGTTTGCGTAAGATTGATCACCAGCCATACTAAATCTCTTTATAAATCAGGGTAATAATTCCTTTAAATACCGGATAATTTCTGGTCCATTGTCCACAACTCTTTATACAACGGGCACGTTTCTAACAAGGTATCATGTTTCCCTTGCCCAACAACAACCCCTTTTTCTAACACTATAATCTGCTCAAATTCGGCTGTAAGACGCATATCGTGCGTTGCCATCATCACCGTCTTTAATTCTGAAATTTTTGGAAAATTCTCGAAAAAGCTAATTTGGGTAGCTTTATCAAAATTTACAAGCGCTTCATCCAGCAATAGGATCCGTGGTCTAGCCATCAATCCCCTTGCAAGCGCAACGGTCACCCTATTACCTTGAGAAAGCGGCAGACCAAACTGGTTTATTTCGGTTGATATCCCGTCCGGCAGCTCTTCAAGGACCTTTGATAATCCAGAAATTTCCAGAATTTCCTGAAACTCTCTTTCACTAATATTTGGCTGAATTTTACGTAGGTTTTCCTCAATTGTAGCACCAAAAAATACCGGCTTTGCGTCTATTAAAGTAGTTTGACTTCGATAATTGTCTAAGCTCAAGTATCTTATATTTTGGCCGTCTATTTCCATGGTTCCAGTATTGGGCCTCAAAAACCCCTGGCAAAGCCGTAAAAACGTTGTTTTCCCAGATCCCGAGGGGCCTACCACAGCAACTTTAGTTCGAGGTTCTATTTCTAAATTGAGATTATTGAGAGCCAAAGCGTCATCAAATTTAACCACCACATCGCGGCAAACCACTCCACCCTTAACTACATGTTGGTTCCCGGCTCCCAATCTTTCTGTGGGACCATTCCAAGTCGTGGCTACTGAGTCAATTGTGGTCTTAAAATTTGTGAGATCAGCAAAGAACGTGAAAATGGCCGTAACTGGAGACACCAGTTTCCCAGCAAGCATATTACACGAGATTATTGCCCCGGCTGACAGGTTGCTTCCCAGAACCAGCAAAACACCGGTAAAGACCAGTACAATTGTCATAACTTGCGTCAGCGTTGAATTAACATTGGTGACCACCAAATTGGATATTTGACTTCCTACAGCCCGACGGATGCTGCTGGAAGATATTTGGCGCCATTCCCGTCTTTGTGTTGGCTCTAAGGAAAAAGCCTTGATCGTTTCAATTCCAGCAACGCTGGCTTGTACCGTTCTTCTTTTCGATGCCTCAATCGGACCTGTTATTTTACCCTCTTCCTTTTGCCTCCACCTTCCGAACAGCGTAATTGCTCCTATTAAAATGGTGAAACATGCAACAATAAGAGCAAGAAAAGGGCTGTAACCAAACAAAACGGGCATAAATACTAGAAGCCCCGTAGCGTCGAATATAGTTGTTAAAACCTGCCTTGATATAAAGTTTTTAATGGTTAACGGAGACTGCAGAATCCCCTCAAATTCGGAGGGTGACCCCGTTTGAAACGTAGATGCTGGAAGCGACATCACCTTATCGAAAACATCTCCCGACAGGCGTGCCTCGATGGATGTAGATATAAAGTTTATTACATAGTCCCGAACAAATCCTAATATACCGTTAAATACCAAGGCTCCAAGAACGCCCGCAGCCAAAATGTAAAGCGTACCAACGGCACCATAATTCAGGACCTTATCCAAGGATATTTGAATAAACACGATAGGGGCGAGGCCTAATAGATGGGTCAAGATCGAAACGATGAACGTGACACCGAGTAAACCTTTGAATCGATATATTTCTGGGATAAACCAAGTCCAATCGAAGAGACGGTCCTGCGAATCCACCCCGGTTTCCCGACTTACCAGAAATACCGTTCCATTCCAGGAACGTTTAAAATCTTTTTCTGATTCGACAACCACCTGGTTGGTCGGGTCCAAAGGATCAATCGATTGAAATTCAACCTCATCGGTTTCTGGATTATTTTTACAGCTTATAAGTATCTTCGAAGTGCCGTCTCTCTGAAGCGCCACGCAGGGAAAATAATATGACCGTTCAGTCAGCGGTCGAAGTCCCGGTTTTAAAAATTGCAGCTTTATCCCTTGCTCTTTGAAAGTACTTTCTAACTCCCTCATGGATGCTAACTGGCCACGGGAAATCTTTTCCTCTATTTGCTCAGCCGTTACCCGAATACCAAATTGGCGTGCCAAAGCAATCGTGCTTAGAGATAGAGACCGAAGGGATCTTTGATTCATAAGTGCCGACCTTATTTTTAACCGCACATGCTACTTAACTCTCAAAGTTTATTCTTAAAGCGATTTTAAGAGGAAGTCTATATCAAGCGTAATATGACATTAAAGGCGGTTATTTTCTTCCCGACGCCACGTTTAATAAAAAGGGTCAAAGCTAACGCCTTGACCCTCTCCTATTCAAAGTTACGAATGGAAATTAGGTTAAATTTAATTAACCCATTCCAGCTGTGGGATCCGGCACGTCAGTTCCCTCAGCAGGCTCTGCTGCATCACCTGGCACTTGATCAGCCGCGTCGGATGGCGTGCCAGCTTCTGGTGCGCCGGTAGCACCTCCTTGCTCCATACCTGCATCAATTGCCGCAGTAAGGGTCTCGTCAAGACCACCCTCTCCTCCATCGGGACCTCCTGGTCCACCTGGACCGCCGGCCATCGCACCACCAGCAGGGTCTCCTGGAACAGGACCACCGGCAACACCGTCACCGCCTGGACCGGGTTCCACACCCATCGCCCCAAAAGCATCGCCCAGAGCAGCCATGTCACCGCCTGGACCGTCGGCCATCGCACCACCAGCAGGGTCTCCTGGAA
>CAYFGZ010000046.1:0-26627 GCA_964342575.1 uncultured Nisaea sp.
CCTAGTCCATAACGGAGGAATGCTACTTGGATCGGGTTCATTGTAGTTCCAACATGCCGAACAATAGCCATAAACGACGCGAAGATGAGCCCTGCTAAACCCATCCATAACATACCTCGGATATTGGGAGATAAACTGCTCCAACCAAAAGGTATTTGTGGCATATTGATCATTTTTTATAGTTGCCTATTTTGTTAAAGCACTGATGCAACTCATAAATTGAATAGGAGGGAAAGCCAATGGGTAAAACAATTCGCTTTAAACATCCCGAATTTCTAGTAGAATCGGATTGGCTGAAAAAACATCTTGAGGACACCAACATTAGAATATATGACTGTACCACCCACCTTTTACCCCACCCGACAAAAGCCTACACTATAGGTAGTGGGCGTGACGACTACGAAAAAGCCCATATTCCTGGAGCAGACTTCCTTGATTTGCAAGGAGAGCTGTCCGACAATAACAGCAAATTTCGTTTTACATTACCATCCCCTCAAGATTTTGCGAGGGCCATGGGTTCACATGGGCTTGGAAACAGTAACCTTGCGATATTATACAGTACTACTTCTCCGCAGTGGGCTACGCGTATTTGGTGGATGCTGCGAGCTTTTGGATTTGACAGTGCAAGGGTTCTCGACGGCGGATTAATTAACTGGATTCAAAGAGGATATCCTACATCAACTCGCCCATCCCAATATACTCCAGAGGTATTTACGCCAACGCCAAAGGCTGGATTAATTGCAGGAAAAGAAGAAGTTAAAATGGGAATCGACGATAATAATACTTGCATAGTAAACGCTTTGTCACACGATCAACATACGGCGAAAGGAGGGAGAGTCTATGGTCGCCCGGGCAGGATCACAAATAGCGTAAATGTTCCAACCGTCGAGCTGATTGACTCGAGCACTAATATGTTTTTACCTCCTGACGAAATTGCTAAGAAGTTTAATAGCGTGGGGCTAAACACAGCAGATAGAGTTTTAACCTACTGTGGAGGGGGAATAGCTGCCAGCACTACTGCTATGCTTTTGACGATGCTTGGATACGATAATGTAGGCCTGTACGACAATTCTTTATCCGAGTGGGCTGCCGATAAGAACTTACCGATGGAGATAGGATGATCTTCTCCCTCAAATAAATGCTGGCTCATATTTTGGATAATCTTATGAGCTTCAACGCGCCAAACTGGGGCGTATTACTCTCCAGCCGAACGACGTCCTTCTAGCGCCGCTCGACCGGCAGATTCTCCTGCTATTTTGCCAAACACAGCACCATTAATAAGCCCACTTCCTCCCGGGTAGTTGAAATAGAAAATGCCGCCAACCATTTCACCCGCTGCAAATAGGCCTTCTATCGGAAAGTAATCTGTATTCTGGACTTGGGCGTTTGAGTCTATTCGCACTCCACCAAAAGTAAATGTAATGCCGCAGGTTATCTGGTACGCCTCAAACGGGCCTTCATCAAGAGTATTAGCCCAGTTAGATTTTGGAATTTCCAGACCTTTTGTGCTTCGTCCATCCTTTACGTTAGGATTAAAGGGAGTATCCTGTCTCACTGCCGCATTCCATCGCGCCACTTCACTAACGAAACCAACAGGGTCTACACCGTCCAGCTTTTCAGCTAACTCTTCTATTGTATCAGCTGTAACTTTGGTCACTTGTTTGATACGGTATTCGTCACGCAGGAGATGCGTCACCTTTTGATCAAAGATCTGCCAAGCAAACTGATTTGGCTGATTCAAGATGACTCGGCCATATTTAGCATAAGTGTAGTTTCTAAAATCAGCTCCTTCATCGACAAAGCGCCTTCCGGTTGCGTTAACCATTATACCAAAGGGATAACTGTGCTTTTGGAAAGCGTCCCCAACTGCTAGATCCCCAAATTCGGGGGCATTCCTCTCCCAACCAACGGCATGACATCCTGACCAATTACCTTTTGTACTAGCTCCAATATTAGTTGCCATGCGAATTCCATCACCTACATTATAAGGTGTCCCTCTAACTTTCGCCAAATCCCACCCAGGTCCTAGATAACGTGTTCGCCATTCCGTATTTGCCTGAAATCCACCCGCAGCCAGTACTACAGATTTGGATGCCACTGTCTTGACTTTTCCCTTGTGGTTGATTTTCACACCCTCAACCCGATTGCCATCAAAAATTAGGTCAATAGCTCTTGCCTCAAATAGAATTTCTATTCCCCTCTGCGTTGCCGCATCCCACAGAGCTTGGCACAAGCCAGGACCTCCACCCCAGGCTTCGACAGTTAATCCCCCCCAAAAAACAAAACGTCCATCTACCTTAAAAGCCTGCCGCCCCCATATTGGCGCAAAACGGATTCCCTTCCCTTGCATCCATTTTAGGGTTTCCAAACTGTTTTTTACTAGAATTTCAACCAATTCGGGATCTGTTCGGTATTCGGTCACTCTGAACATATCGTCAAAAAATTGATCTTCTGTATAAGTTCCAAAATCAGTTATTTCACATTCAGAATCCGTGAGATCCGGCATTAACTCACGTAAATCTTCTACACCATTGTAGACCGTCCGTATTGCTCCTGCGGTAAAGCGGGTGTTTCCACCCCCCAGCTCTTCTGTCGCTGCTTCTAATACCAGTACTTTCGCGCCGCTCTCTTCCGCCGACAAAGCGGCACACATAGCTGCATTCCCAGCCCCAACGACTACAACATCATATTCCATAACCATTCCTTTTACGGACTATTCATTGAACTACTAATTTTTCACACATCCTTATTATAAAGCTATAGCTAATTGACCTTCCACAATTTTGTTTAATGGAACAAATTAATCGTTATCCGAATATATGTTCCAGGATTTTCTAATTTTTAGAACATCTGTAGCCCATCGCTAATTGGATAAACTAAACCTAATCTAGAATTAATCTAGACCGTGCGATATTGAGTGGTGACGATACTAAAAACTCTTTTGCGACATATTTTTTGGGATTTAAAAAAATGAAAATAGATGACGTAGCATTAACGCTTTTTAAGTGGAACGATATACCACCAACCAAATATGCTGCTGGTTCTAGCAATTCTAGCGGAGAAAGTATTCTCGGGCTCCTAAAAATTCGAACCGATGACGGGGTTGAAGGTTACGCTTTTCTAGGCTCTGCAACATACAGTGCTGACCTCGACTGCAAAGGGCTGATTCGCTTTCTAAAACCAATCCTAATGGGCGCAGACCCGTTAGACCGTGAGCAGCTATATCAAACTATGTGGAAACAAAACCGCAAGGTAACTATGCGATCCATAGGAGCAGTAGATGTTGCTTTATACGATATAGCTGCAAAAGCCGCTGGGTTACCACTATACAAATTTTTGGGCGGATTTCGAGAGTCGATACCCGCTTACGCTTCCTCCGCAATCATGAATAATAAAGAGGAATATGCCGCAGAAGCTCTACAATATAAAGAAGACGGATGGGCTGCCTATAAAATTCATCCCCCAACGATCTGGAGAGAAGACATAGAAGTTTGCGCGGCTGTACGCAAATCAGTAGGAGACGATTTCGATGTGATGTTAGATTCAACCTGGGCGTATACATATGATCATGCTATCAAAGTTGGACGGGCTATCGAAGAATTAGGGTTTTTCTGGTACGAGGACCCATTGGCAGACGATGACCTCATGGGATGCATAAAGCTCCGAGAAAAACTCTCGATACCGCTAATGGCCACCGAATATTCACCCGGTGGATTCACTAATTACGTTCCCTGGATACTAAACAAGGCAACAGATTATCTTCGGGGCGACGTTGCAGTAAAAGGGGGAATAACCGCCCTATTGAAAACAGCCCATCTAGCCGAAGCATTTGGAATGAACTACGAAATCCATCATGGAGGAAATTCCTTGAATAATTGGGCTAATTTGCACGTAATACTGGCTATAAAGAATACTACTTACTTTGAAGTTCTTCTCCCGGCAGGAGCACAGAAATATGGAATTATCGACGACCTTTCACCAAACTCGGATGGGATGATAATGGCGCCACAATCACCCGGGCTCGGCGCTTCAATTGACTTTGATTTAATTAAATCAAAGTCAATTGAGACACTTCGCTGATTAAGGACATTAGAGTAGGTAAACAATAAAGAAAAATGATGTTAATCAATTCGAATTATTATATTAAACCGCAATAAAGACTGGAGACCATAATGGAAATAAAAGAGTTATTCGATCAAGGCTTAGAAACGCGCAAAACTGTTCTTGGATCAGAATACGTTAATAATTCAATCAACAACGCTGATGAATTTGCAATGAAACTGCAAGAATTCATTACAACACATGCTTGGGGAGCAATATGGGGTCGGGAGGGCTTACCTCTAAAAACACGCAGCATGATCAACATAGCCATGTTAGCAGCCCTAGGGCGTACACATGAATTTCGACTTCACCTTGGAGGTGCTATAAATAACGGGGTGACAAAGGACGAGATAGCCGAAATCTTAATTCAGGTCGGTGGATACGCAGGTTTTCCATGCGCTGTGGACGGATTTAGGCAAGCGCGTGAAGTTTTCAAGGAACGAAATATATAGGTAACGGGCCCTAGAATAAACAGGCTACGTATCAATAATAGACCGCGCGGCAATGTGCCCCGCGGTCCTCAACTGAAAAGTGCGGCGTTTTTATTGACGCCCCACAAGCTCCTGCTAAACTCATCCGTTTTTAAATTTAACTAGAGCAACTGACGTGTATGTTAAGCCCAACAACCTAGATGACGCTTTGACTTTATTGGCACAAGCTAAGTGGTCTATCTTGGCAGGCGGAACTGATGTGTATCCGAACCTGCAAGAGGGATATATAGAATCAGATACACTAGATATCTCGGGTATCCGGGAGTTGCACGGGATCCGAGAAACGAAGATGGAGTGGACGATCGGAGCTCTAACCACTTGGACAGACCTGATTAAAAATGATCTGCCCATAGCATTTAACGCCTTAAAGCAAGCGGCAAAGGAAGTTGGTTCTATTCAAATTCAAAATCGAGGGACTATAGTGGGAAACCTTTGCAACGCCTCTCCCGCTGCAGACGGGATACCTCCACTTATGATACTTGGTGCAACAATAAACCTTACTTCGGTGCGAGGGACTCGGTCAATTACCCTCCAAAACTTTATCGAAGGGAATCGGAAAACTACTCGTCAGGTCGACGAACTTGTCACCTCCGTTACTATTCCCAAAAGTAGTTGCGGAGGAAAAAGTGCTTTTTCAAAGCTTGGGTCAAGAAAATATATGGTGATATCTATAGTAATGGTTGCAGTAAAACTCGAACTTGGAGACGACGGTCTCATAAGAGATACGGCAATATCTGTAGGCGCCTGCTCAGAAATAGCAAAGCGCCTAGAAACACTTGAAGAAACCATCCTCGGTAAAACATTGGAACAGGCCATCCGGTCTGTTGATAAGTTCCATCTAATAACCCTTAGCCCAATTACAGACATTCGAGCGCCAAAGACTTATAGAATTATAGCTGCGCAAGAAATAATAAAACGAACCATACTTGCATGTGGTTGTGCTGAAGATAAAAATGAATACGAAATTTAAGCTGAATGGACAAATTATTGAGCTGGATTGTGATCCAGCAGAACGCCTCTCGCATATTTTACGCGATGAACTTTGGATGACCGGCACAAAAGTAGGTTGTAACACAGGAGACTGTGGTGCTTGCTCAGTAATCATGAACGGCAACCTATGTTGCGCCTGCCTAATTCCTGCGGGGCAGATTAGTGAATCAGAAATCACAACAGTAGAGGGGCTGGCGTCATACGAAATACTTTCAGACTTGCAACAATCTTTTCTGGACCATGGGGCAACCCAGTGCGGCATTTGCACTCCTGCTATGCTTATCAGCGCACACTGGCTCCTCGATAAGAACGCTAAACCGTCGCGCCATGAGGTCGAGGAGGCCATCGGAGGAGTTTTATGCCGCTGCACAGGTTATTCGAAAATTGTTGACTCTATCATTTACCATTCGAGGCAATTACGAGCTAGTATGTCCACATCACGACACAAAGGCAATTCGGTGGGCACTAGTCGTCCGCGCCTTGATGGTCTATCCAAAGTAACCGGCAAAGATCACTTTGGTGCAGACCATTTCCCAAAAGATTCTTTGCTGGCTCGACTTGTCCGTTCCCCTCACAATCATGCTAAATTCAAAATCGGTAATATAGAGGTTTTTAAAACCAACAATCCAGGTGTTTCGACCGTATTAACTGCTAGGGACATCCCAGGAGAAAATTGCCACGGCGTAATTCCAGAATTCGCTGACCAGCCTATCCTAGCTGTAGACAAAACTCGATACCCTGGAGAAGCAGTTGCTATAATAGTTGGAGAACCCAATACTGTAAGAAAACTGGACTTGGATACATTCCCTATTGAATGGGAACCGCTCAGCTGTGTTTTAACAATCGAGGAGGCGCAGGCCGAGGGAGCCCCTCTCTTACATGAGAGCAGAATTCATAATATCCTTACAAAAGGCCACGTAGCCCGAGGAAGCGTTAGAAATGGATTCAAAAATTCAGAGCATATCGTTGAAAATCATTATTCAACGCCGTTCATAGAACACGCTTATATCGAGCCCGAAGCCGGCTATGCAGTGCGAATAGCGCAGCGCCTTGAACTATATGGCTGCACTCAAGCACCATATATGAACAGAGATTCTTTAGCCCGTATTCTCGGGATAGATCCAACATCTATAAGAATTATACCTTCTTCCTGTGGTGGGGGTTTTGGGTCAAAATTAGATATCTCTTACCAGCCGTACATAGCTTTGGCAGCTTGGAAATTAAATCAGCCAGTACGTATAATTTATTCGCGCCGCGAATCAATGCAATCGACGACAAAGCGGCACCCTTCCGAAATACATGTGAAGATCGGCTGCAAAACTAGCGGCGAACTTACAGCAATAGAATTTAATGGAACATTTAATACTGGTGCGTATGCAAGTTGGGGACCGACCGTAGCAAACCGAGTCCCCGTCCATGCTTCTGGACCATATAAAGTTCCAAATTATCTAGCGAAAAGTCTAGCTGTTCACACGAACGCTCCGACTGCCGGCGCATTTAGAGGTTTTGGGGTACCACAAGCTGCTATTGCCTTGGAAACAAGTTTATCGGAGCTGGCCTGCAAAGCTAACCTAGATGAGCTGGAATTTAGATTGCTAAACTGTCTTCAAAACGGTGATAACACCGTAACTGGGCAAATTTTTGAGATGGGCGTTGGCATAAAGGAGTGCCTAGAATCTGTAAAGAACCCTTGGAAAGTAGCGCTAAGGAAATCTGGTTACTACAACTCCAATAATGCCCATTTTCCTAACAAGAAAGGGGTGGGATTAGCTGCCTGTTGGTACGGGTGTGGAAATACTTCGATGCCTAATCCATCGACTATCCGAGTTGGATTGACAGCAAAGGGTCGGATTGTATTACACCAGGGAGCCACTGATATTGGGCAAGGATCAACGACGGTAATAGCACAAATTCTATCAGATTCTCTGGGCACTCCGTTAGAATGTATAGATCTAATAGGAGCCGACACTGACTTAACCCCAGACGCTGGAAAAACGTCCGCATCGAGGCAAACTTTTATTTCTGGGGCTGCTGCTGCACTCGCAGGACTGGCGTTGCGAAAGAAAATTCTAAGATATGCAAATGCCGGTGATAACGCTCAGTTACTTGTTACAAAAAATGGTTTGCATATTAAGGATGGTATCAATCTGCACGCACTGGATATTTCCCATCTACCTACAAATGAATTCGGCTACACTATAATGGCTGAAGAAACATATGATCCACCAACATCCTCACTAGATTCGAACGGCCAAGGAAAACCGTATGCCGTCTATGGATATGGAGTACACATGGTGGAGTTAACGGTTGATACAAAGTTAGGCTCTATTAAGATTGACCGAATAACAGCGGCACATGATGTTGGAAGAGCCATAAATCCTAACCTTATAGAAGGTCAAATCGAAGGTGGAATATCACAAGGAATTGGCCTTGCGTTGATGGAAGATTATAAGCCGTACAGATCAGAGAATTTGCACGATTACCTGATCCCTACATCCGGAGATATACCAGAAATAAAGACAATCATCGTTGAAGAACCCGACTGGATTTCACCTCACGGAGGAAAAGGGCTTGGCGAACATGTTCTAATACCGACAGCTCCAGCCATTTTGAATGGAATTAGAAATGCCACTGGGGCAAAGGTGACTAATCTGCCAGCAACCCCAGACAAAGTATTGCATGCGATTCAAACCAAGAGTGTTGAATATGGCTAAAAACTCCCGAAATGCTTCCAAAATCCGATGCGATGCATGCCCAGTTATGTGCTATATTGCAGAGGGTCGATCAGGTGCATGCGATCGGTATGCTAATGATGGCGGACAATTAATTCGAGTTGATCCACTAACTATAATTGATCGTGGTAATGGGACTACGTTAGTACCGTTTTCCAATAACGACGGAGAATGGGACGGATCAATTGTTACTAAAAAGGATGAATTTGTTAGTGGGATAGGTGCTGGCACCACGTACCCAGACTACAAACCTGCTCCTTTTATAGTAGGAAGCAACGTCAAAGGTGTGGACATGGTTACAGTCGTAACCGAGGGTATATACAGCTACTGTGGCGTAAAAATAAAAATCGACACTGACCGTCATCTTGGTCCAGAAAAATCTATTATTCGAGTTAAAGGTGAACCTGTAGGACATGTTACAACTGCAGAATATGGCTCGCAGATGCTATCTATCGGAGGCGTAAATCATCTGACCGGCGGAACAAAAAAAGAAGGTAGACTAACTTGTGCTACTATGCTGAGCCTTTGTAATATGGAGGCAGTTGAGCTTTCCATAGATAACGGTAGTAATATTGTGGTTCAGGCTGGCACCCCCCCAATTGTTGACGATATCATTGAAGAAAGGATGCGCGTTGGATGCGGTTCCGCTACAATTGGAATGTTCGCCGCACAATGGAAAGGTCTTGTCGACGAGGTGGTAATCGTTGACGATCACATCACAGGCGTTGTCTCAGAACATCAGGCTGGCAAGGTTATAGCTTGGCCAGAAACAGGTATTCGAGTAAATGGGCGAAAATCAACCCCAGGTAGATATTTCCAAGTAGCCGAACCAGGGACAGGTTGGGGGGGGACAAATATAACAAATCCACTAGATATACTAGACGATTTCAATTCTAACATTGCAACGCCCGGTCAATCACTGTTAATGATATCAACTACTGGAGATCAGTTCGCTTACTACAAACTCGATGGCGAACTCAAGCCTATTGAGCACGAAATTCCTCAAGTTCTATTGTCCCCTATAGCTCGAATAACAGAAAATTGTGAACCGGCGCTTTGCTCTGTTTTGTTTGTTGGTGGAGCGGGAGGATCCCTAAGGGCCGGAGTTACAGAAAACCCAGTATTGTTGACCCGTTCCGTCAAAAAACTTTTGACTAATATTACATGTGGTGGAGCTCCTACTTATATTTGGCCAGGAGGGGGAATCACTTTAATGGTGGACGTCACCAAAATGCCAAAAAATGCATTCGGTTACGTCCCAACCCCTGCCTTAGTGGCTCCAATAGAGTTTACAATGCGTCGGTCAGACTATCGACTCCTGGGTGGGCATATGGATTACATCGTCCCAATAGACGACGTGCTGAGCGGCAGTCTTGGAAGACAGAACGACCATCTTCTATCAGGTCAAAATAGGGTCCCCCAAAATATAGAAACGCCCTGGCCCACTGATTCCAAACTCTATAAATGGTTCGAGGATGATGCGAGTGAAGAGTAAGCCACAATCAACCATGATGGATGATGGGAAACGTCTTCATTTGAACCATGGCCCTATCGATTTGATCATCGAAGCATTCGGAGAAGAAAACAACGTTAAATCGGCGTACAACAGGGTTAGCCACGAATTTGATACTCTATTATCTGAACTTGTCTCGGATCTCGCTGATCTTCGTAAGCCCATTGGGGATCAAACCATAACAATCTCTACAGAAATTGGCCTGAGAATGAAGGAGGCAGTATTCCCTTTCAGTTCTGATTTCATAACACCAATGGCAGCCGTGGCCGGCTCCATAGCCGATCATATGCTTTGCGTTTTGTGCAAAAAGAATAATATCACGAAAGCATATATAAATAATGGAGGAGACATCGCTGTATATCTCGGCCGCGGCGAATATTTTAAAATAGGTATAGCCGAACACCCCCTCAAAGCTCGACTAGCTGGCATAATTTCAATTTCCGATGGAGACGGTATCCAGGGTATAGCGACCAGCGGTCGTCACGGTAGAAGTCATTCTTTGGGCATAGCGGATTCTGTAACAGTGTTAGCCGAAACGGGAGCTATAGCGGATGCTGCAGCAACCATGATTGCGAATGCTATAGATTTACCGGACTCCCCAATAGTCAGTCGATTACCCGCTACAGAACTTTCGCCCGATAGTGATTTAGGAGCACGTCTTGTAACGGTTGATGTCGGATGTCTTAGTGACAGCGATACAATTAAAGCAATCGAGGGCGGGTACATGCTAGCAGAGACATACCGACAAAACGGGCTCATAAAGGCCGCTTGGTTGAGCCTACAAGGATTAGTCAAAATAGTTGGTCATGGAGCACTATTATCTAGGTGCGAAAAGAATATAAATGACGTCCCAATGATAAAAATCTAAACTCAAGGATATAGCTATGACAATTTCAAAAATACGAAAAATCGTCACAATTGTTGATGAAATTCACCTAGAAATGGGGCAAAAAGTTGATCCCCCAACGCGAAGAGCAGCAGCTATTGCGGTTATCGAAAATCCATTTGCCGGTAGTTATCATGAAGAACTTGAAAGTTTAATGGAAATTGGGGAAGAACTTGGACACATTTTAGGAAAGCGATGTGTCGACGCGCTGGGAGTAAAAGCTAGTGAAACGCAAAGCTACGGAAAAGCTGCTTTAATTGGAGAAAATGGTGAATTAGAGCACGGAGCCGCTATTTTACACCCAAAAATGGGGGGGCCACTTCGGTTAGAGGTAGAGCAAGGAGCCGCTCTCGTTCCATCCTCGAAAAAACGAGGGTCTATGGGAGATGCTCTCGATATCCCATTGGGGCACAAAAATGCTGCCTATGTGAGAAGCCACTTCGATGGAATGGAGGTGCGCGTTAATGACGCTCCCCGGGCCAATGAAATCTTAGTCGCAATCGCGGTAACTGACTCCGGGCGCCCACTCCCAAGGGTTGGAGGTCTAACTGTAGAAGAGGCACAAGGGAAAGATGGGCTTCGATAAAAATTTACCTTCAGCAAACCAGCCCAACGAAGACAGGTCACTGTTTATTTGCAGCGTTCTCTTCCTTTAATTCGGCAAACACTCGTTTTGCAACTAGCATCGCTCCACGCGTCGATGGGACTCCTATATAACCTGAGAGATGCAACATTACCTCAATTAATTCATCTTCACTCCAACCCTGCCCAATAGCAAATCGTAGATGGATTGCTAACTCCTCCTCTCTAGCGGTGGCTATGTCTGAAACTACACAAATTAGGGCTCTAGTCTTAAGATCTAATCCTGGGCGTGTCCAAAGTGCCCCAAAAACAGTCTCGGTCGCAACGTCCAGAAAACGACGCATAATAGAATCTCCGTACACTGTTTCATTAGCGCGGTCATACGCCTCATCGCCATACATCCTTCGTCGCATAGCGTCACCTTTTTTATACAACTCACTTTTAGTCATCCCAAGTTCTCCTGATCTAGGATCAAATATTTAAACCAAACCACCAGAAACATCGATAGTCTGACCCGTTAAGTAGTCCGCATCTTTAGACGCCAAAAAACAAATCACTCTAGCTTGATCCAAGGGTTCTGCTATACGCCGAAGAGGAATCTTTTCAATTTGATCAACCTGGTCCTGCGGACTTTGTTGTTCCCATCTTGGCTGTATGCGCTCAGTAAGAGTAGTATTGGGAGCAACAGCATTTACCGTTATACCAAAAGGCCCAACTTCTCGGGCCGTTTTCTTTGTAAAAGCGATGACACCCCCTTTGGCTGCGGCATATGCGCTACTGCTGGCGTCACTGAAACCTCTTCCAGCAATGGATGCCAAGTTAACAATTTTCCCCCCGCCCTGTCGTTTCATTATTGGTATAGTAGCGTTCGTGAACAAAAACATGCTGTCTAAATTGAACTTGATAATCGCTTGCCAGTCCCCAATCGAAAGCTCTTCGACCCGGGCTGCCGGATTAGATATTATCGTACTACCCCCCACCCCATTTATCAAAATATCGATTCCATCGTTATTTTGTGAGACGTCCAACACCGTCTTCATAACGTTGTCCGCTAAAGTCGCATCTACACAATAGGTTCCCACGCTGTATCCTTCTTTAGACAAATCGGCAGACATTTTATCGAGGCGCACTTCGTCTAAATCTATTGCCACCACTCTGCCGCCTTCTCGCGCTATAATATTTGCCGCCGCTCGGCCGATACCGCTAGCAGCAGCCGTTATAATCGCTACTTTACCTGCAAAACGCATTTGCAAAGAGTCCTTTCGTTGTTTCTTCACCAGTTTTTAAGGTACTTGCGAAGTATTCTTCTTAACAATCCGGTCCCGATATTGATCACGCTGTGGATGCACAATAAGTCATCAATTGAGTCGACACTCTCCGAAGAATTCACTATATTTTGTTGCTATATTAGTTGTACACACTATATGTGGAAAGCAATGGCGGTCACAAATAAGACAATAAAAATAGAAGGGCTAAGACAGGTACGACGACTACCTGACGACTTGATTAATAGAATAGCAGCCGGTGAGGTAATTGAACGGCCGGCGAGCGCTGTAAAAGAGCTAGTAGAAAATTCTATTGACGCTGGGGCAAAGCATATTGATGTCATAATGCGAGACGGTGGACGTACTCTAATTAGCGTTACCGATGACGGTAGCGGGATGGACGAAAACGACCTGACTTTAGCTGTAGAGCGACACGCTACTTCAAAAATACCAACTGGTGACTTAACGGAAATCTCTACTTTAGGATTCAGAGGAGAAGCATTACCGTCAATTGGGGCCGTTAGTCGAATGACGATAACATCTCGTTCTAGCAATTCAAATACGTCCTGGAAAATACATGTTTCCGGAGGGATCGCCGATCCAGTCATCCCGGCGGCTATCAAGGAGGGAACGAGGGTTGAAATCAGAGACCTCTTCTACGCTACGCCAGCCAGACTAAAATTTTTAAAAACAGCCCGGACCGAGTTCGGTCACGCCGCCGAGGCAATTCGTCGAATATCGATGGCTAACCCGTCAATTACATTCACATTAGGAGACGGCAACCGAACTAACGTCCGATTAAATGTAAAGCCGGATAAATTTCCTATTATGAAATTAGCTCGACTTAGCGCAGTAATGGGGCGCGAATTTGAAGACAATGCACTCCCAGTTGAAGCCGAAAGAGAGGGCTTTGTTTTAACGGGCTACATTGGTTTACCAACATTAAATCGAAGAACATCAAGCCATCAGTTTTTATTTGTAAACGGACGACCCGTTCGAGATAAGTTACTTTATGGATCTGTCCGGGCTGCATACTCCGATTTTTTAGCCCATGACAGACACCCTTTTATTGCTTTATTCCTTGAAGCTCCCCCCGGGACTCTTGATGTCAATGTTCATCCAGCAAAAACGGAGGTTAGATTTCAGCAACCAGGATTAGTGCGCGGCTTAATTATTGGGAGTCTAAAGCGCGCTCTAGCCGAGGCAGGACATAGAACATCATCAACAGTCTCAACAACTGCACTTGGAATACTGGGTAGAACAGCAGCTACCAACGCGTACCCGGACGGAGCTAACATCAAATACAATTATCAATCGTCTATTGGAGCAGGGACAGATTATATAGGACAAAGTAAAACAGCAGGCGATAAATTAAATAGTGATCTTCCACTCAATTCAAAACCCTTGGCAAGACCCACAATAAACAGCAATTCAACGCCTGAAATCGAGGCGAATTTAGGTAATTATCCGCTAGGAGCGGCTCGCACACAACTACACGCAAACTACATTGTCTCCCAGACCGACCAAGGACTTATTATCGTCGATCAACACGCCGCGCATGAAAGATTAGTTTATGAGCGAATGAAAGAAAGTTTAAGCCAAGGTTATGTAAAACGGCAACTCCTACTAATTCCAGAAATTGTGGAACTAGATCAAATAAAACTTACTCGAATTTTAGAGCATACTGCTTACTTCGAAAAACTTGGTTTGATCATAGAAGAGTTTGGAGCTGGCGCACTGATTGTCCGGGAAATTCCCAGTCTACTAGGCGAAATTGACGTTCAGAAATTGATTGTGGACCTTGCTGACGATCTCGAGGAAATTGGAACCCCGACTGCTCTGGAAGATAAGCTAGGGCATATCTGTGGCACCATAGCATGTCATGGCTCGATTAGAGCCGGCAGACTGCTGAAGGTCGAAGAGATGAACGCATTACTGCGTGAGATGGAAGAGACACCGTACTCCGGCCAATGCAACCATGGCAGACCCACCTATATAGAATTAAAACTTGCCGACATAGAGCGGCTATTTGGGCGCCGATAAAAGCAGCTTATTTATAGAAATTCGTTCGTCTGTGCAGGTACATCTGCTTGACGATTGTATCTAGTAGCTTTATCTTTGACACATGATGATAACCTGGGTCAGAGTTTTCCTACTGCGACTTATTAACCCGGTCCTTTAGAGGTGCCGGGCACGTGGGTATCTGTCACTCAATTCTCACTTAAATCAGAAGATCAATATTAAAAAAATCCTTTTTAACTTAGATCAAACTCTTTTTAAACAAACCCCGCAGCAGTGTATAATTATGATAAACACCAATGATAAATTATGTATACATACTCGAAAAGCTTCACCAGGAAAGCATGCAAAATTTCTGAGACAGCTGATTTATTTGCAAGTATTTTTAGTAAAACTACATGTGAGGAGAGCCGTCACATGACCCGAATGCCAACAAATAAATATCAAGCGTACCCAACGGTTCCAATTGTGGATCGGCAGTGGCCCAGCAAAGTTATATCAACCGCCCCTATTTGGTGTAGTGTAGATCTCCGCGATGGCAACCAGGCCCTTGTAGACCCAATGGATGGACCGCGTAAACACCGAATGTTTAAAACGTTAGTGGAAATGGGCTTTAAAGAAATCGAAGTTGGTTTTCCCGCAGCATCTGATACCGATTTTAATTTTGTCAGAGAAATTATTGAGCAAGGACATATTCCTGACCATGTAACCATACAAGTACTAACCCAAGCACGAGAAGAATTAATACAACGTACTTTTGAGAGTCTACTAGGTGCAAAAAATTGTATAGTTCATTTATACAATTCAACGAGTACTCTGCAGAGAAGAGTCGTCTTTGAAACCGATAGAAATGGAGTCAAGGAAATCGCCACTGATGGCGCAAAGATGGTTCGTGACCGCATCCCCATGCTTGAAAATTCGGGAAGTAACGTTAGGCTAGAGTACAGTCCGGAAAGCTTTACAGGTACAGAACTTGATTATGCGATGGAAGTCAGTGAAGCGGTAATAGGTATCTGGAAACCAACCCGCGAAAACAGAACAATCATAAACCTGCCTTCAACAGTTGAAATGGCAACTCCAAATATCTTCGCGGATCAAATTGAATGGATGCATCGGAACTTTAGCAATCGAGAGCGGGTAATTTTATCAGTCCACCCCCATAATGACCGAGGGACAGGTGTTGCTGCGGCAGAACTGGCCCAAATGGCAGGAGCTGAACGAGTTGAAGGCACGCTTTTTGGCAATGGAGAACGAACAGGCAACGTTGATATTGTTACTTTGGGATTAAATTTATTTACCCAAGGTGTCGATCCAACCCTGGATTTTTCGAATATTAATTCCCTTATGGAAACCGCGGAGCATTGTAATCAGCTGCCTATTCATGCCCGCCACCCATATGCCGGCGAGCTGGTGCATACTGCTTTTTCCGGTTCCCATCAAGACGCTATCAATAAGGGGATGAAAGCAACGGAGACTTCCAATAGCCCGCTATTCGAAGTACCTTATCTTCCTATAGACCCCAAGGATATAGGAAGAGACTACGAAGCAATCATAAGAGTTAATAGCCAGTCTGGAAAAGGCGGCGTTTCATATATACTCGAAAACGACTATTCGATACGCTTACCCAAAGCAGCGCAAGCGCAATTTAGCCAAGTTATCCAGAAAATTACCGATGAGACCAGTCAAGAGATTACTCCCCAACAAATTTGGAATGCATTTGAATCAGCCTTTATAGAACAGAAAGGACCATTTCAACTCGTCTCTTTTTCATCTAAACCAGCCTCGCGATCCAATGATCTTGAACGCATGACTGCTATCGTAATCTGTGAAGACAAAGAATATGAACTCAAAGGAACGGGAAACGGTCCTATTGCTGCCTTCATAAAGGGAATAAGGGACAAGTTTGATCTTAAATTCCGTCTCAAGGACTATACCGAACACACACGCACAGCAGGATCTGAATCTGAGGCAGCTGCCTACATCGAACTCAAAGTCCCAGACGAAAATGGGGAAAGTGTTTTTGGAGTAGGGATAGACACATCAATAACTCTTGCCCCCATAAAGGCCGTTATTAGTGCTTTAAATAGGATTGAACATTGACCGACAAAGTTGTTGTTATCACTATGGACTAACTCTCTTCACATTTTGGGCGCGGTTTCAATAAACGCCTCAATCCTGTTTCCTCTTTCAGATAAACTAGCTAGTGCCTCTAAATTAGAGTCTTCTATCAAAATGGGGTTTCTAGCAAAAATATAATCAAATGCACAAATAACTGTCACATCGGCTACAGTAATGGTACACCCATGAAGCCAACTAGATTTCGACGCCGCAGTCTTTTCCAACTCCAATAGACCCTGTTGAGCTTGAGTCTCAAGGTGTGCCAACCATTTCCTACAAATCTTTTCCTTAGCACGCCGAGTTTTCTCATAAGAAGCTGCAACTCCTTTTTCCATAACAGCGTGAGCTAATGCTGTTGTTTGTAAAATGGCCCGACGCCGTTCACCGACCGACGGCAGGAGATCTCGATCAGAATCATATGTCTCGACCAGAAAATCTATGATAGCACCACTATCTATCAAGATTTTTCCATCATCCAAAATAAGTGAAGGGACACGTCCTATGGGATTAAACTTGGTTATCTCCGGCCCAGCATCAACAGTCGCTAACATGCGTTGTTCGAAGTCAATGTCTAGAAGATTCATTATTGTGGACGTCCGTCTTACGAACGGAGATACATTGCGGCCAATCAGAATCATTTTAGCTCCATAGCTAGAATAAATAAGTCTCTTATACTACAACCAAAACCTCAAATATGCCATTTTGAACAATAAATCTGTTCATTTTCGAGCATTGTGTGTAAAATTGTTGCATATTTAATTGAGAATCATTAGCGTCTGTTCACAAACCGTGGAATCGCCTGCACTGGTGGAGTTATGATATGGATGAAGTAAAAGAAGTAGATGCGGATACCAGACAAGGCTTACGTATTCTGGCTGATAGTACCAAACTCAAAGGGACAGAGGGAGTTGCGCGCCGGCTGCACAAGGCAGCCGAAACTGGTACAGAGGCCGACTATCAACAAGCGGAAACTATATTTGATTCCCTACCAGTGGATAAACGTGAAACCATAAAAGTTACAGCGGAGACAAAGGCGGAGACAATAAAGCTGACAAATCAAAAACGAAAACAAGCAAATGCCAACAAACCCACGGAAATTGAACCTAAATTAGACGCAAAAGATGAGCTTGATGCCTTAAAAGAAGAAATGCAACAAGCCCTCAAGGGCTGAGGGGGCGCTCGGGGATAGGCCTGCAGATTAAAATAGCAGCAACTATTTGCATTGTCAGCAAAAGCATAAGCCCCGGCAAATAAGAAAGTGATTGATCGTAGATAGTGCCCACAGCCCAGGGGCTAATTCCAGCAGAGGCGTACATGCCCGCGTTTATTAGGGCATAGTTTTTCCCATAGTTATAAGATCCAAACGCCTGTCTCACGAGTATTGGGGGAAGCATCACTATTGCCCCAACGACAAAACCCGCAACAGCGCAACCAAGCACTAACATAGATAACGAATTTGCCACCGAAACAATAGCAATGCCTATCCCCTGAAGGAAATAACAGGCTGCGGCTAGTTTATAGGACGAAATCGTTCGACTAGCATAGGTGACAAGCAATCTACCCACAGCAGCTGAGACTGCGACAATGGATACGGTTGAAGCAGCATCGAAGTCATTAACTATACGTGAAGCTATCGGTATTTGATGGGCTAAAAAACCTACCTGTCCCCCTAACCCCAAACCAGCTGCAACGGCAATCCGCCAAAATAGCCGAAGCTTCATTAGCTGCATGATGTCTATCGCACCATGTTCCACTACCCAGTTTGAATTACTAAGCGGTGGTTTATTAATCAAACCAATCATAGATACAATTACTAAGACAATGAAAATTAGAGGGCCTATCGATAACATCGTCCGCATAAATCCAAACTCGTGAATCAAATGTACCATCATCACTGGTATAACTGCACCGCCAAGACTGGCTCCTGTCAAAGCAACACCTAAAGCCCCACCGAAGTTTTTAGAGAACCAGGGCGCAAGAATGGCACTAATGGCTGCGGCACCAACAGCAGGATAGGCAAATCCCATTAGTCCGTAACAGAGATAGATAATCCAAAGAGTTTTTGCTAGTCCTATTCCAATTAATGCCACGCTGATACACACAGCACCCAAAATTATAACCGAACGAGCCCCCCTACTATCTATTAAATACCCAACAAATAATGTGCCCGGTAGACTAGCCATCCAAAAAACGAGGATACCGTTGGATATTTCACCGATCTTCCACTTACCTGATCCAGACAATGTAGCCAAATAAACACTGTGACCATAGAATACGGTACCCCAAGCTATTGTAGCCAATGTGAAGCAGGCTATTACTATACGTATTTTGCCATTACACTGGAACAATCTATGAGACCGCTGATAATCTATTATCTTTAGTATGTAGGTAGTGATGTAAGCGCAAGTTTACTTTATCTTTCGTACATGACTGTGTGTCATAGTGGCAAATTGCTTTGCGGCAACCCAGGTATATGCCCATAAAGTGAGTCAACGAACCCTCCATCAACTAGGATATTTTGACCAGTCATATAGTCGGCTTCCCTAGATAATAAGAAACTTATCACATTCGCTATGTCTTCAGCTTTTCCTATCCTTCCCAATGGAACCAATGCCGCCCTATCTTTGGCTATTTGATTGTTCTCATAAACTGTTTTCGTAAGCGGGGTCCGAATTAATCCAGGAGATACTGTGTTAACATTTATACCGTCGGCTGCCCACTCTTGGGCTAAGACTTGACACAATGATATCAACGCTGCCTTGCTCGGACTGTAGGCTCCCATACCAGGATGAGCTCCCATCCCCGACATCGAAGCCACCGCTACCAGTGACCCCTTAGATTCTTTCAAAGCTGTATAAGAAGCCTGCGCAAGTAACAACGTTGCCCTAGTATTGACCGCCATTAATTTGTCCCACTGTTCCACCTCTAGTTCATTCAATGGAGCGGGGCTCGTAATACCGGCGTTACTGACAACGGCATCTATTCCCCCAAACGTCTCAATAGTTTTCGTTACCATATCTCCAGGAGTTGTTTTAATCGATAGATCCCCCGTCAAGGTCAACACCTCTGCACCCTCGTCCCGAAGTTCATCCGCAAGCTTGTTGATGGATTCGGTCTCAATTATTTCGCAGGCCGCTATGCGAGCTTTTCCACCGCTCAATTTAGCCATTTGCGTCAATTTTCTACAAGTTGCACCGCCTATTCCAGGGCTGACGCCAGTGACAATTACCCTCATATTGTATCTCCGATTAAATAAATTACTGAGCTGCAGAAGCGTTGCGTTGAGCCAACTCTCCATAGGGATTTTCGGGCATTTCGATTTCAGACAAACGCGGCACAACCTCTTTCGAAAAAAGTCGAAGATTAGCGCAAGTTTCTTCATAAGATAGCGTGCCTCCTTGGCCCATGATAATCAAATGCCCAAAACCACCAACTTCCTGATTGAACGTCTTAATCTGTTCAAATACTTGATCAGGAGTTCCCGCAAATACAGTTCTAGAATCGATAAATTCTTGAACATTTGCTTTGGTAGGATCGATCGTCCTACCATCGAATGTTTTTACTCTGGCTACGGATTTATCGGGCCCAGTTTTAAGAGCCATGACGTTCGCTTGGACCGGATTATACCCTGGTGGGTTCTTAAATGGCTCCGCCACAATCGGAGAAGTTCTAACGTAACCAGCCACCTTATCCGCCCTCAATCTTCCTTCTTCTTCCGAATGCCCTACACCCACCAAAGCACAGTATGCTAACCGGTCATTTGGAGCTGCCCAGCCCAATTCTGCCGCACGCTCTCTATAGGCGTTAAACATTCCACTGGCTATCCCTCCAGATAACAGCGCTGCCGCTACGTGACCGCGTTCCGCTATTGCCCGCCCACTGTTTGGGCTAAGTGCCGTTATCCAGACCGGGGGGTGCGGTTCTTGCCACGGCCTAGGCCAAATATTCACTTGTCTATAATGGAAATTCTCACTTTCCCAATTAAACGGACCATCACGAGAACTCATAGCCTTAAGTATTAAATCATGTGCTTCCCAAAAACGTTCCATGAGTCTTGCCGGATTCGTGTTGGCCGGAGCGATTTCGTAAGGTGCACCCTTTACTAAACCCATCTCTAACCGCCCCTTTGATATAACATCAATCATAGCCATCTCTTCCGCAACCCGAATAGGATCGGGCCGATTTGCTATAGGTGTACCCAATAACAAAATCCTTACATTTTGTGTAATTCGGGCAAGAATAGACCCTGAAACCGTTATCGCGGCGTTTGTGCATGTTAAGGTACTATGATGCTCATTAAGCATAATGTTAATCCCTAACTCATCGCACAATTGAAACTCGTCATAGTGACGGTGATATATTTTGGAGCCAATTTTCGGATCATAGTGACTATTTGGTACGGTGACCCTAAAAGTATCCATTTTATAGCCGGTATCCCAGGCGTCAGGGTAAGCCATCTCCGAAAAATGCCAAACCTTCATTTTTAATCTCCTTTTAGTTTATTATTTGAGAAACTGATGAATGAGTTTGCTAGTCTCCTCTGGCTTCTCTATACTCGGGTAGTGCCCGGCATTTGCAATAAGGTCAAAGTTGGAGCCCTTGATTTTTTTTGCATATTTTTTCCCGTACTCCGGAGTAACCATTTTATCTTCTGCTCCCCAGATGAGGCTGGTGGGTATGGATATCCGGTGCGCCCAATTGGCCAACTTAGGATTATGCATGTAGGGCTTCCACCCGAAAAGCACAAACGATTCCTTAGCCCTTACAATCGCCGATAATTCGTCATCTGTTAGGCTATCTAAATCGCTCAAAGTTCTGTCGGGTTGTGCATATAGTAGGGACTGAAGTTCTAATTCGTTAACGGCGTGAATATCGGTAATATCGCGGGTCAAGTGATCCGAAAACTTCATCCCCAGACTACCAATGAGAACCAAATTGGAAAATCTTGTAGCAGAACGGATTATCATTTCCGCAGCAACCCAGCCGCCCAAACAAGAGCCGACCAGAGCTACATTTTCCAAATTCAGAATATCGAGTAGATCCATACAAAAATACGCCAGATCATCAACATTATTATAGTTTCTAGGAACATCTAGCCTTCCAAATCCAGGCAAAATAGGGGCAGTTACAGAAAAATTGTCAGATAATATTTGCAAAAACGCTTCGTTACCACGTAATCCAAATCCGCCATGTAGGAACACCAACTGTGGCCCAGAGCCCCCCGAGACAATGTCCACTGCAACTCCGGAAACATCAATTTGCGATTCTTCCAAGTCCATCCCATTTTCCTCCCCATTACCACCATATTCGGGCCATTGATTAGTTCGGGATAGAGTTCAGTCGGAAAAATCAGCAACATGATCAGCTTTCATGTAAATATAATTACAGTTAGAAACACGTCACATGCATAATTTCTCGTAAGTAGCGATAGCAGTTTCTTTTTCAACTCTTCCTAAAATGGCGTGATCTAGGCTAAACTTCCAGTCAGAAACCGATCGGAGATTAATTTCCATGACCAATTCCACATTAGCTGACAGTGATGTAAGTTCTGAAAAATTTCTGCGAGGTAAATACGCCATTTGTGGTGTGGGAGAAACTCCGTATCGGCGAGGTTCCAACGAATCTACTCGTTCCCTTGCCACCTGGGCTGTATCAAATGCAATGTCTGATGCCGGCATGCGACCAGAGGATATCGATGGCATGCTAAGTTATTCAGGGAACGACTCCACATTTGCTCCCTGGGTGGCTGGTGATTTAGGTATCCGACTCAACTTTTATATGGATGTTCATGGCGGCGGTTCCTCCACCGAGGCGTTAATTGGAATTGCGATGGGCGTTATCGAAACGGGAATGTGTAATACAGTAGCGATATACCGGGCCATGAACGGATATTCGGCCGTTCGCATCGGGGGCACAGGGGCTCGTTCAGCAGTTCCAATAATTGGGGATCAAATTCATCATCGGGCTTACGGATGGCAAAGCGCTGGGCAAATGTTCGCTCCAACATTCCTTAGACACATGTATGATTATGGAACAACTCCCGAACAAGTAGCCAGTGTAAAAGTCGCTCATTCAAAACACGCATCCAACAATCCAAAAGCCTACTACAAGAAACGATATACGGTCGACGACGTTGTAAATTCAAGGATCATATGCAAGCCCCTACACCTTCTGGATTGTTGCGTGGAAACAGACAATGCCACATGCATAATTGTTACCAAAACAGAGCGGGCCCGTGACTGCCCCAACCAACCAGCTGTAATACAATCCGTTGTTGGGCGCTGCTGCAAACCCCGTGCAGACATGCATTACCAACATGGCCCCATATCGACGGTGGCCGGCCACTACGCAAAAAATATTCTCTGGCCAAACGCTGGCCTGGGCCCTGAAGATGTCGACATTACAGGTTCATATGATGCCTTTACGTTTACGACAATGCTGCAACTCGAAGACTATGGTTTTTGCAAAAAGGGCGAGGGTGGCGAATATGTTTCAGATGGGACAATCGAGTTAGGGGGGCGAAGACCAAATAATACTTCCGGCGGTCATTTATGCGAAGGTTATACTCATGGCATGAATATGGTTATAGAGAACACCCGCCAGCTCCGAGGTGACGTGGACGACTCATGCCCCGTTGGACCGGATGGGAAACGACAGCATACATTCGATTACAAAGAAGGAGGCTGCAGACAAGTCAAAAATGCAGAAGTTTCGGCAAACCTAGGCTGGGCAATGCCAGGAACCGGTTCAGCAATGGTAATGGCCCGGGACCACACTTAAAGGGGAGATAACGGATGCCAATTCAGGGCGATTACATGGGAATGATGTTGACTATAGAAGACCTTGATCAGGAAAATCTAGACTTTTTTCGCTACTGCTCAAAGAGAGATTTTCGGTTGCAAAAGGGAAAGCAAAGCGGTCTTTTGAGATATCCACCCACCACAGCATGCCCATGGACGGCAGATAGGGAGTCAGAATGGGTTTCTGTTGAAGGCAAAGCAACTGTCCACTCGTACGTAGAAGTTCACCACCCAATACAGCCCGCATTCCGTGATAAAGTTCCTTACATGGTTATTTTGGCCGACCTAGATACCCAAAAAGGAGCGCCCACAGGAGATGAATCCCTTAGAATAGCAGGCAACTTGATGACCGCAGACGGGAAGTTTGCTCCGCCTGAAATTATCAAACAAGTTGGGATAGGCACTCGAGTAAAACTTATCTATATAGATGTTAGTGACGACTTCGCACTTCCACACTGGACCATCGATGAAGATGCTCCACAACCCAAGTATCCCTGGAGATATCCCCAAGAGTAATAGAATGGATCCCACGTTTTTCTAATAGTGGTTTTTCTTTTCTAAGCATTAAAGACGAGATAAGTCCTAGTCTCTATACTCTCCCTCGGCTTAGTGTTAACGTTTTCATCAGGATGCTTGAATGCACCGTGCGGTGTGAATTGGGCCCGTCCATCGTCAACACTATCCCAACCCTTGATAAGTATCACTTCGTCTGGCATCATTTTCGGGGCGTAGTACCATCGGTGACCGTTCCCATAAGCTAACTGATAAATTTCACCAATTCTATCGGGAAACCGCTGATCCGTAGCGATGAGATCAGTTTTGGGAACGCTAGTGGCATCAGCTAGTGCGAGGGGAGAACTCTCTACAGGCCCCCTAATTGGTCTCCAAACATTTATCTGCACGATCCGTCCTCCCGAACCAGTTATTTTTTCATACTCTTCCTCACCAAGTACATCCATCGCTCTCTTTGGACCAGAACTAACCGTATAATCGGCATGGACTCGAATTGCTGGTCCACGTTTTCCATCTGGATTAGCAGCGCCTGAAACGCTATTTGATCTTCGAGTATGATCAAATATTTTTACGCTATCCGCGCTAGTGATACTTTTTAAGAATTCCTCGATTTCTCTATTATATTGTGTGTTCACCAACTCAATATCGTAAAAGTCAGCAACTTTAGTCCTATGCTGTAAAAGTTCAAATCCTGTAACATCAATTGACAACGCCAGGGAACTAGATCGCATATTGTAAATTTTAGTTTTTCGCTTTTCCGTCTTAAAGAATACCTTGGGTTCCCCACCGGTACTAAACGCACTCTCAAAATAAGGTTTTTCTTTCTGCCTCACGATATAAGTCAATTCGGTTAAAATGCTGTCGCTAGGACATTTTTTTCGCCCAATTTTTTGAGCCTCCACTATCTTGCTCCTTACTTTTTTGGCACTATCACATGTTAAAAGGTTAAAATTAGAAAATAAAAGAGAAAATCAAAATCATTGCATCGATATATTGGAAATAATTTGATTAATTTTAACCAATTAAAAGAAAATCAAACATATTAATTTATTCACGTCTGATGGGAAAGCCAGATGTTAAGTCTCAACGACAACCGCACACTCACCGAAACCGGGCCACAAACGCCAATGGGAGACTTGTTCCGACATTTTTGGATGCCAGCACTATTAAGCGAGGAACTACCTGAGGTAGACGCCCCCCCCAAAAGAGTAATCATACTGGGCGAACTATTGCTCGCATTCAGAGACAGCAATAATCGGGTGGGCATAGTGGATAGACGATGCCCTCATCGTGGTGCGGATTTATATTTTGGACGGAATGAGGAATGCGGCTTGCGATGCGTTTATCATGGCTGGAAGTTCGATGTGGACGGAAATTGTACTGATCTACCTACTGCACCTAAAGAAAGCCGTTTTAAAGAAAAAATCAAATTGCTGTCTTATCCTACACGCGAGTTGGCGGGAATAATTTGGGTATATATGGGACCAAAAAGAAAGAAACTTCCTGAAATACCGAGACAAGAATTCACCCTCCTGCCGCCAGATCATACTTTCGTCTCAAAGAAGTGGCAGGAATGCAACTGGGCACAGTCATTAGAGGGAGGAATCGATACGGCGCATCTATCGTTCCTACATATGCCAGCTCCAAACACTGAAAGCGCAACTGCAGCTAAAAAATCTGTGTCTGGGGCGGCGCTAAGCGACCAGGTGGGTGACCATCGGATACGCTGGGTTAGGGATGACCCTCGCCCTCGCTTTACCGTTATAAAACATCCTGTGGGGTTGTTATTAGGAGCTGCGCGAGACGCGGACAACGAGGATATTTACTGGCGAACAACACAATTCCTGATGCCTAATTATGCATACGCTCCCAACGCTTTTCCTGGCGAAACCCAGCATGGCCAATGCTGGGTTCCAATAGACGACGAGTCATGCTGGATCTTCTGTTACAGCTGGAATAGTGACCGGCCTATTTGCGACGACGAGCGCAAGAAGCTATCAAACGGGTTCTCCATTCATGCAGAAGTAAACGAAGATTACCTTCCAGTGCGCCGTCTCAGCAACAACTACTTAATGGACCGAAACGAGCAACGCCTAAATAGTTATACAGGCATTCGGGGCGTTTCAGAGCAGGATGCTGCAATTCAAAACAGCCAAGGTAAAATCGTAGACCGCTCCAGAGAGCATTTAGGCCAAACCGACGTAGGGATAATTGAATTTCGCAAACTGATGCTTGCTTCTGCTGCAGCCCTCCAAAAAGGGCACGCACCCCCTTCGGCCTCTTTGTGCAAAGATTACACGGTCCAATGCGGTGGTATGGTTGCACACCGCGATATTCCTCTAGAAAAAGCAATGATGCGACGCTTCGGACATATCACCGGATATATTGGAGATAGGTACGCCCATAAAAACCACGATGAATAGTACGTCAGTATATCGTGCAGAGCTATTTGTTCCAGACCGGAGGTTTGGCTGACTTATAACCTTTTTCCGGCCGTCCACCCCCCATCTATCACCAGGTTATGGCCTGTACAAAAACTGGCTTCATCGCTAGCCAAAAAAAGAACAGCCCGCGCTATTTCTGATGGCACGCCAGTTCGGTTCATTGCATGGACCTC
>CAYFGZ010000047.1:0-25895 GCA_964342575.1 uncultured Nisaea sp.
GATATGAATTACTTTTTACTCCAAATTCCTAAGTTGTTTTCTCTAGCTTCTTTTTCAGCCCGGACAAAATCTGTTTTTGTTGAATGGGAAATAGCCCAGCCGGCTTTTACCAGGAGTAATGATATGTCTACTTTATTAAGAAAACATTTTACATAACTTTCTCGTGTGTTTTGGCATTTCACGTTGTTTTCTTCAAAAATATCGACTAGAAACGATCGGGCTGCTGCTCCGCATAGCCAGGGTAGGGCTCGTATTTTGCACTTTTGTTTGGCGGATGGAGCTATAATACCTTGGAGCTTGAAAACTTTTTGATTTGCAGAGATAGTTCCAGCATCAATGACTCTGATGGTTGACGTATTTATGGAAAATTTAGCGTCGGCAGCAGCTGAAACTGTTATTAAGCCTGATAGGACGATGAAACTAAAAATATCCCTGAGATACATGACGGGACCCTCCGAGTGATATATTAGTTATAAACTTTTATTATAATGGGCTAAAATGAATCTTTTACAAAAGAATATCTCGGACAAAAATAACGAGAGCAAGCCAACTGTAACTTTTTCTGAGCTACTTGGTTTGTTAGCTTTTTTGGGACTAGGAGTGCTATTTTTTCCCCTTGTATACGAGGCAATTATTCTTGAAAACTTTTGGGCTGCTATTTGTTCTACATTTGTTTTTGTAAAGAATTGATTTGGTTTTTGATGGTTAATTCCTTCAAAAACATACCTCGCTGTTATTCTAATTCTAGGTCAATTATTATAGGAGTATGGTCGGATGCTTTACTCATCCCTCGAGGCGAAGTATCTATAGTGCAATTGCGGCAAATATCGGCTGCTTGAGGTGACAGCAAAAAATGGTCAATCCTAACACCATGATCTTTTTGCCAGGCGCCGCCCTGGTAATCCCAAAAAGTGTAGCGATTGGGTGCGGTGTTAAACATTCGAAATGCATCGGTATAGCCGAGGTTCAAGATTTCCCGAAAATGTTGTCGTGTCGAGAGTTGGCAGAGGGCGTCGTTCGTCCAAAGATCAGGATCGTGGACGTCCTCGTCCGAGGGGATAACGTTAAAGTCGCCTCCTAGCACAATGGGTGTTTCTGTATCCATAAGATGGACACTGTGGTCTTTTAACTTTTTCATCCATTCTAATTTATAAGAATATTTTTCGGTTGTTATAGGATTACCATTTGGTAGGTAGATGCTGGCGATGGTTACCCCATTAATGACGGCTTCTATGTAGCGGCTTTGAGTGTCTTGGGGGTAAGTGGGGAGATTATTTTTGATTTTTGTAATTGGAAATTTAGCTATTATTGCTACACCATTATATGATTTTTGTCCATTAACGGCGACATTATAGCCACTCGATTCGAATTCTTTTAGTGGGAAGTCGTCGTTTATACATTTTATTTCCTGGAACAATACCACATCAGGGTCTCTTTGCGACAACCACTCTTTTATATTAGCAAGCCGAGCTCGTACGGAGTTGATATTCCAGCTGGCAACCTTCACTATTCCCACCTTAATGCTTATATAGAAAAAGACGTTCCGCATCCACAGGAAGAAGATGCATTTGGATTGATAACCTGAAAATACGATCCAATAAGCTCCTCAGTGTAATCCAGAATGCCCCCTTTAATTAATTCCAAGGACAGAGAGTCAACAACCACGTCGATACCATCTTTTTCAAAGACTAAGTCATCTTCATTTTTATGTTCGTCGAATTTAAAGATATACTGGAAGCCAGAACATCCGCCACCTTCGACGGCAACACGCATGAACTTTCTATGTGATTCAGTTTCTTCTTTAAGAAGAATATTGATTCTCGCTGCGGCGCTTTCGGTAACTCCAAACACTTCATCGAAAAATTCATTATCTTTTTGAGTGCCATCTGGCATTGATAACTCCAAGGTATATCCATTGTCGACTATATCATATAGGGTATATAAGTAGGATACTTTTATTGGCAATATTTGCAACTAAGATACTTAGTTATTAAATAACGCTTTATTTTCTAGTGAACTCAGTTTTTCTACCTTGAGTTTACGTAGCTGGGATATAGAGGTGGTTGGGGTCATTTCGGAAAAAAGTCAGACAAATAGTTCAGTTTTGGCCGATTACGCATGCTTTCCAGCCCAAACAAAAGGTCGGCTTTTTGAGGAACAGGCAGCAATTGGCCGAACAGTATTTCAACGAGATAGGGACCGTATTTTACATTCCGGTGCATTTAGAAAATTACAGTACAAAACACAGGTTTTTGTTTATCATGAAGGTGATTATTATCGGACTCGACTGACGCACAGTATTGAAGTCGCGCAAATAGCCCGTTCTCTCAGTCGGGCTTTAAGTTTCAATGAGGATTTGTCGGAGGCTATAGCTTTATCCCACGATCTCGGACACACCCCTTTTGGACATGCTGGAGAGGAAGCTCTGAATGAAATGATGGCGCCCTTTGGAGGGTTTGATCATAACGAGCAGACATTGCGAATTTTGATTGAACTGGAGCGCCGCTACGCCCAGTTTAATGGATTAAATTTGACGTGGGAATCTTTGGAAGGAGTAATAAAACATAACGGTCCTATAGACAATGTTCCTTCTAAAACTGTCTCAGAGTTGGCCAATATTATGAAGTTTGACCTGCAAGAATTTGGCAGTGGTGAAGCACAGTTGGCTGGCATCGCTGACGACGTTGCCTATAACGCCCATGATATTGATGACGGTCTGCGAGCTGGTATTTTTAAACTGGAAGACCTTGGCAGCATAAAACTGGTTGCGCCCTTAATATCAGATATACAAGAGAAATGTGGAGATCTCGAATTCAGTCGAATGATCCACGAACTTAGTCGACGTATCGTTAACAAGTTGGTGGCAGATATTCTAGCTGAGACAAGTCGACGCATTACCCAGCTAAATCCTGAAACGGCCCAAGATATTCGCAAATGTGAAAAGCCTGTCGTTGGTTTTAGCACTGAGCTGTCTTCTCAGCTTGACGAATTGAGAGATTTTTTATTTTCAAAGATGTATAGACACTACAAGGTAAATAGGATGGCTAGTAAAGCCCGGCGAGTAATAAGAGAATTGTTTCAGCTTTTTATTTCTGAGCCAGATATTCTTCCAAATGAATGGCGTGCGACAGCAGGGCCGTCAGCAGAACCGATGCAAGCTCGTCTCATTTCAGATTATATAGCTGGAATGACGGATCGTTATGCTTTACTTGAATACGAGCGCTTATTTGACCCCAAGGCGAAGGTATAAATGAATATTTTTAAAGAATTAGAACTCATAATTGAGAAAACACTTATTGAAATACTTGGCCAAAAAAAATTATATGAATTGGGGGATATTTTGGTTCGTGCCGAGCCTCCTAGAGATAAGGCTCATGGCGACTTGGCGACAAATGTCGCCATGGTGCTATCAAAAAAAATTTCTGAAAATCCTCGGGATTTAGCTGAAAGAATATGCAGTATACTAATTAATAACAAAGAAATTAAGTCAGCCGAGGTAGCTGGACCCGGTTTCATAAACATTAGGTTAAAGAACTGCATCTGGGCTAGATGTATTAAAGATGTATTGAAATCAGGTGCTGACTATGGGACATCGGCTTATGGAAGCGGCAGGAGAATAAATGTAGAGTATGTGTCGGCTAATCCCACGGGGCCGTTGCATGCCGCCCACGCCCGAGGAGCGGTTTTTGGTGATGCTTTAGCTCGTCTCTTAAGCAAGGTGGGTTTTGATGTGTGCCGGGAGTATTACATCAATGACGCGGGTACTCAGGTAGATATCTTGGCTCGGTCAACTTTTTTGCGATATCAAGAGGCCTTAGGCCATGTTGTAGATTCTATTCCCGAGGGATATTATCCGGGCGATTATTTAATAGTTCTAGGGAAAGAGTTAGCTGATAGAGACGGTAGCAAATGGTCTTCGTTAGAAGAGAGTAAATGGTTGCCAAAAATTCGTAGTTATGCAGTTAACCGTTTGATGAAATCCATTAAAGATGATCTTGGTTTACTGGGCGTTGAAATCGATAAATACACCTCCGAACATGAGTTGGTCGGCTCTGGCAAAGTGGAAGATGTAATGAAAAAGCTAGCTGATAAAGAATTGATTTATAAAGGAGTACTAGAGCGACCGAAAGGAAAGAAATCAGATGATTGGGAGCCAAGGCCACAGCTTTTATTTAAGGCCAAGAAATTTGGCGATGATGTTGACCGAGCAATTCAAAAGTCAGATGGAAGCTGGACTTATTTTGCATCTGATGTCGCGTACCACATGGACAAGTTTAAACGCGGGTATGAGAGTATGATCGATGTGTGGGGGGCAGATCACGGTGGATATGTTCAGCGCATGCAAGCCGCGGTGCAGGCTATTTCTGATGGAAAAGCGAAATTAGATGTTAAAATATGCCAGATTGTCCACTTACTTCAAAATGGCAAACCCATCCGCATGTCCAAGCGAGCGGGAAAATTTGTAACTTTGGCAGATGTGGTAAAGGCCGTGGGTAAGGATGTTGTTAGATTTATAATGCTGTCGAGAAGAAATGACCAGGTGCTAGAATTCGATTTCGACAAAGTTGTTGCACAGAGTAGAGAAAATCCAGTATTTTACGTTCAGTATGCCCATGCCAGGTGTTGCTCAGTGTTGCGGCATGCGATCGAAGTTTTTTCTGAGGAAGCACTAGAACCTGAGGCTCTGCTTTTAACAGATCTATCCCTTCTTAATGATGAAAATGAGCTGGCGGTCATAAAAGAATTAGCATCCTTCCCTCGCGTTATCGAAAGTGCGGCAAAGGCGCACGAACCACATCGCCTTGCATTTTATTTATCGGATTTAGCGGCTGCTTTTCATTCTTTATGGAATAAAGGGAAAGACGAGGAATCCCTTAGGTTTATATTGAAATCAGATGTCGAACTTACGTTGGCACGTATTGCTCTAATTCGGGCAATTGCGAGTGTACTCGCTATAGGGTTGGGGATTATGGGGATAGAGCCGGTTAGGGAAATGAAATCATGAGCTCTCAACTCAAAGGATCGGACACCCCACCAATGCTGGATGACGGAGAACGACCCGTTCCACCACCGCTATTGACGGAAAAGCAGATTCGCCCGGGTGTGGGGATATCGGTGTTCGTGGTTTTATTTGGTTTGTTGTCGTTTGGTGGGATTGTTTGGTTTGTTTCGGATCAAGGCAGTTTAATCGGCGGAGCGGAAGAAATTCCTTTGGTTAGAGCCGAGAAATCGGCGGTTCGTGTAAGACCGGAAAATCCTGGAGGTCTAAAGGTTCCTTATAAAGACAAACTAATCTTGAAAAACTTAACGACTTCTGCTGCTTCGACTAGTGGGGAAACAGAGATATTGTTGGCTAGGCCAGAGCAACCACTGCAACTCCCGTATAAAAAGACCGAGGAAAAAAAGGGCAAAGATGTGGAGAAAACAGATAACAAGAATATCTCTGTTTTAGATAATGGCCAGAATTCATCGCCCGTGGAAGCAAAGTCTAAAAGTCAGGAGAAGAAAAAACAAAAAACCGGGAGTGCTGCGCTGCTGACTTCAAAGAAAACACTGGTGATTCCTGGAAACAATGCATCTGAGAAAGTGTCGAACAATGTTAAGGTTTTAGCACACAGTCAAGCCAAAATGGGGACGCATAGAATTCAGATTGCTTCTGTCAAAAATAAAGCAGGAGCAGCACGATTTTGGAAAAGTGTTAAGAGGAAACATAGATCATTGCTGAATAATCTAAAGTCAAGAATTCAGCGCGTTGAAATTAAGGCCAAAGGAACATTTTATCGAGTTCAAAGCAGTGTGGTGTCTAGGTCGAGGGCTAATGAGATCTGTTCTATATTGCGAAAGGAAAAGCAAGCTTGCATTATTGTAGCGAAGTGAGATTTTTCATTAAATGCTAACGCCCTGCATATTTGGATGTAAGTCCTTGATTCTTCAGAAATCAGAGAGAGTGTTTTATAAGAAGACTCAGCCTCTCGGGTTTATTCTATTTCAGAGAAATTGTGGTAATCAACAACAGCTAACGACTTTAATTGAGGACCTTAGAGATAGTGTTGGTAGAGACGCCCCTATATTGATAGATCAAGAGGGCGGCCGAGTACAAAGATTAAGACCTCCTGCATGGCGGCATGGGGTTGCTGCGGGGATATTTGGTAAGTTGTTTTTACGCGACCCCTCTTTAGCGTTGCATTTAGCCCACATTAACGCCCGAGTGACAGCTGAGGAGTTATTCCAGGTTGGCATAGATGTTAATTGCGCCCCGGTTCTGGATTTGCAAGAGAAGGGTGGTCACTCCGTAATCGGTGATAGAGCTTTTAGTAGTGACCCGGAGGTGGTTAAGGTTTTGGGACAAACGGTACTAAACGGTTTTGCAACGGGTGGTGTTCTTTCTGTCATAAAGCATATCCCAGGCCATGGAAGAGCTACGGCTGATAGCCATCTAACTCTACCCTCCATAGATGCCGATATTAAAGTTTTGAGAAAGCGCGAATTTTATCCCTTTATGCGTATAGAGGGAGCCGTTGCTGGCATGACGGGCCATCTCCTATTTTCTAGCCTCGATAGGTGTAATCCAGTAACATTTTCAAATAAAATAATCGAAGATGTAATCAGAAAATATATAGGATTTTCAGGCCTTTTAATAAGCGATGATTTATCCATGGGCGCGTTAGATGGGGAACTTGGTGAAAGAGCTACGAGGGCACTCGAGGCAGGTTGCGACATTGCTCTCCATTGCAATGCAGATATGGGGGAAATGCAGAAAATAGCGTATGCGTGTCAGAGTTTCAGCAATATTTCGGAGACCCGAATTAAATTGTTTTTGAATAGAATAACTGATCTGAAAAGTAATCGTTTAAAGATTGATGTTGCCAAGGCGCTGTCAGAATTAGAATACGGGATTAGGTGCTAATCCATGGGAAACTAATTTGACAGTGGATTTTCTAGTTGGACTTTTAACTTGGATGGTTCCTCTAATTGTAGCCGTCACGGTGCATGAAGCAGCTCACGGTTTTGTCGCGGGTATCTGCGGAGACAACACTGCAAGAGTTATGGGAAGAGTAACCCTAAACCCTATCCCCCACATAGATCTGATTGGGAGCATTGCGCTTCCCGTTACCTGCTTGATTATGCAAATTGGCTTTATATTTGGATACGCAAAACCTGTTCCGGTGAACCCACAATTATTCAAAAAACCAAGGACGGGCATGGTATTGGTCGCTTTGGCGGGGCCGTTTAGCAATTTGTTTCTAGCGGTTGTATCAGCGGCTATGTTCCATCTCGGTGAAGTTGGTGGAGGAGAATATGGGAAAGTATTCAGAGATATCCTTCGGTATTCGGTCATCCTGAATGTTGTTTTATTTTTGTTTAATTTATTACCAGTTCCTCCTTTGGATGGAGGGAGAGTGATAATGTCTATCTTACCAGCTTCATACAGTACTATCTTCATTAGATCAGAAAGATACGGAATCTTATTTGTCTTTGGAATTCTGGTGTTAATGCCTATTATAGGAAGTATGTTCGGCGCAGATTTAGGTCAAATTCAGAGATTATTATACGATTTAGTCATTGAGGTCGCCCGCACCATTTTTAACATAGTGGGGTTGAAGTAAAATGTCTGGGGACGCTAGCCTGTTTGAGGAAGATGAGAGGAATTATTTTTCTGATCAAGAACCAATTCAGTTATCGCTTTTTCTGACGCTTGATGGGTTCGAAGGACCAATTGATGTTTTGCTATCCCTAGCAAGGGAGCAAAAAGTTGACTTGACGCAGATTTCCATTCTGGAATTGGCCGAACAGTATCTTGCTTTTGTGCAACAGGCTCAATCCCTGAATTTGGAAGTAGCGGCAGATTACTTGGTTATGGCAGCCTGGCTGGCTTTTTTAAAGTCGCGTCTATTATTGCCGAAAGATGAAGAAAATGAGGAAACTTCGCCGGAGGAGTTGGCGGAAGCACTAAGATTTCAACTTCAAAGATTAGAAGCTATGCGAGAAGTTGGAGCCAAATTAATGGGGGGACCTCAACTTGGACTAGATAGATTTGCTAGGGGTATGCCCGAAAAAATAAGTAATATTCTGTCTCCAGTTTACGATATATCGCTATTCGAGCTTTTAAAAATATATGGAAATATTCGATTAAGGAATGAAACTTCATCATTACGAATAATATCTACTCGCTTGTTTGCTGTAGATGAGGCTATAGAGCGGCTTAAGACTATGCTGGCAGGTGTTCCCGATTGGCAAACACTGGTTGGTTTTTTACCCAAGGGGCTCCATAATGAATTGTTAGCTCGTTCGGCGGTTGCTTCTACATTCGCTGCAAGCCTGGAGTTAGTAAAAGAGGGTAGCATCGAATTAAGACAGGACGAGAAATACGGACCTATATATCTTCGCCAAAGAGATGTTTGACATGATTTACCCTAACGACGAATTTAAAGAACCAGTGTCATCTAATTTAGACGGTTCTATTGTTGAGAAATATAATAACGAGATAAGATTAATAGAAGCACTGTTGTTTGCCAGTCAACGCCCGTTGCAGGAGCGAGAGTTGCAGGAAAGGTTGCCACCTGAAACGCCAATTGTTGAATTGGTTGAGTATATAAGAGAAATCTACAAGGACCGCGGTATAAATATTATCAAAGCCGCTGGGGGCTGGGCCTTTAGAACGGCAATAGACTTGAAGGGGCAGCTGCGCATTTCCGTGAGTGTAAATCGCAAATTATCGACAGCGGCTGTAGAGACCATGGCGATTATCGCTTATCATCAACCTGTTACACGAGGAGATATTGAAGCAATAAGAGGAGTAGCTGTAAGCCGGGGAACCCTCGATACCCTTCTAGAGGTTGGATGGATCAGGCCACGTGGTCGACGGAAAGTTCCGGGTCGTCCTCTTCAATGGGGGACTACTGATGGTTTTCTTGATCATTTTAATCTGGAAAGCTTGAATGACCTGCCGGGGTTAGAGGAGCTGAAAGCGGCTGGCCTGTTGGATCGTCGTGAAAGTTTAACTTCTCTGATTTTACCAGATGACACATTTGAACATGAGGGGGACGAGGAGGAACAAAATGAACTTTTTTCATTCAGTGACGAGGTAGCTATCGAAAATGATGAAATATAATAATTTAGTATCCTTTTTATTTTTCTATAATTATAGATTCGGTGAAAGATGATTCTTTGAAAAACTCGATATTGGAGTTGTATAAGGTTTGGCACTGGTTTGGCTCATCTGTAGCTTTACAAGATCTGTCGCTAACTATTGAGGAGAGCGAAGTAGTTTGTCTGCTGGGCCCATCGGGGTGCGGAAAATCCACAGCATTACGAATTGCGGCTGGCTTGGAGAAGGCGCAAAAGGGGATTGTGCGTGTTGGAGGTGAGGTTGCTTCAACAGCAGATTTTCATATTCCCGCCGAAGATAGAAACGTTGGGTTAGTGTTTCAAGATTATGCTCTCTTTCCACATCTTTCAGTAATCGATAACGTAAAATTTGGCCTTGGTAAGGGTGGTTTCAGTAATTCGACTGAGATGGCAACTAATGCGTTAGAAATGGTTAATATGGGGGGCTTTTCCTCTAAATTTCCACATACTCTCTCGGGTGGAGAACAACAGCGAGTTGCACTCGCTCGGGCGTTGGCACCCCGGCCACAAGTGATGCTACTGGACGAACCTTATTCAGGGTTAGATGCTCGTCTCCGTGAAAATATTAGGGATGAAGTGTTACATCTTCTAAGAAAAGAGGGCTGTGCTACTCTAATGGTAACCCATGATTCCGAAGAAGCAATGTTTATGGCGGATAGAATAATTGTCATGGAGAGAGGTCGGATTGTCCAAGCCGGCACTCCAGAAGAATTATATTTTAATCCAATTAACAGCTTTGTCGCGGGTATATTTGGTGAATTAAACAAATTTAATGGCCGTGTGGAGCTAAATAATATTTCGTCAGAGCTAGCTGATTTTCCACTTAACGGCATGGAAAAAGGGCAATCGGTAGAAATTGTTATAAGGCCCGAGGCACTTGAAATATCTTCTATGGAGCCTGGTGCACCGTCCTTTAAGGCGCGTGTAATAGAATCTCGGCTTTTAGGGAGAATGAGCTATATACACTTGTCCTCGTTCTCAAGTTCGATGACGGAAGTCGTAGATGATATACATGTGCATTGCAAAATGCCTGGACGTGTTCTACCTAACCCAGGAGAAATTGTCGATGTGAATATCGATCTAGCTCAGGCATTTATTTTTAAGAAGGAGCTATTTGATTAGACAATTGGTCACAATCAAATAGCCTCTTAACTGGGAGAGTAAACTATGTCTATGTCTATGTCTATGTTGTGTTGTGGAGGCATACTTCCCAAATATCAATTAATGAATGGAGTTTAATGATGGGATTTACCAGTATCTGGCATTGGTTAATTGTACTCATAATAGTTATTGTACTATTTGGAGGTCGTGGAAAAATATCTTCTTTAATGGGAGATCTGGGAAAGGGATTAAGAAACTTTAAAAAAGGCATGAACAACGAAGCGGAGTTTGGCGAGGGATCTGATCCAAAACAGATAAATGGTTCAACTGAGGTAAGCAATGATTCTGCAGGGCAGGATAATCCAACCAAAAGATCTTAATCAGACAAAGCATTTTATGCCATATTGTTAGACATGGTAATGTAATTACCGCCCCAATGGAGGGTTTCATGCTAGATTTAGGCTGGCAGGAATTATTTTTGATTACTTTGATAGCTCTTGTAGTTGTTGGTCCAAAAGATTTACCACTCGTTATTCGCTCTGTATCGCGTTGGATTAGAAAAGTACGGGGCATGGCAAGAGAATTTCATGAAACAGTAGAAGAGGTGGCGAGAGAAACCGAGCTTGACGAAATAAGGGCCGAAACCAATCAGATTTTTGTTGGCAAACTTACCGAGTTTTCTGATGATAATCGGGAAATGTCAAACGTAGAGGCTACCTACGATGCCCAAACAGGTAGTGATGAAATTGATAGTTACAACATCGATAGTCGTTTAGAGGAGGACGAAACTCCGCCAGCAGCAATCGGAGAGGTTTCCGATCCGGATACCAATAAATAAAATGCGCCCCGATAGTACAAATGATGAGAAAATGCCTCTACTAGACCATCTAGCTGAATTGCGAAGACGGCTCATATATTGTTTCGTTGGCGTGCTGCTGGCATTTATCGTGTGTTATACGGTTGCGGATGAACTATATAACTTTCTCGTTAGGCCGTTGGCAGATATAACTGCTAACGATCCGGGACGCAGAATGATTTTCACCGGACTACATGAGGCGTTTTTTACGCAGATAAAAGTGGCGTTTTTTGGAGCAGTTTTCATCACTTTTCCCATTGTGGCCGTCCAGGTCTGGAGGTTTGTAGGCCCGGGACTATACAAGACTGAGAAGCGAGCATTTTTGCCGTTTCTTATAGGTACTCCACTACTGTTTATACTCGGTGCGAGTGTTGCCTATTATATAGTAATTCCCTTGGCCTGGAGGTTTTTTATTGGCTTCGAGCAGCCCAGTGGAGATGGCATACTTGCTATGCAATTGGAACCTAAGGTTGATGAGTATTTGTCACTCGTTATGCGTTTAATTTTGGCCTTCGGAATATGTTTTGAATTACCAGTGTTTATATTGCTTGCGACGCAGATTGGTTTGACCAATTCGCTGTCGTTAAAGAAAAAGAGAAAGTATGCTATTTTAATTTCGTTCGTTGTTGCCGCGGTAATTACTCCGCCTGACGTTATAAGTCAGATAATGTTGGCGGTTCCCGTAATAATTCTATACGAGTTGTCTATTCTGTTTTCCATGCTGATTGAACGTAGATCAAAATCGGATAAAACGGAAACCTCTTTGGGTTAACCAAAAAGTTGGAGAGACGTATTGGAAAAATTAGTCGACCAATCAATCGCCAATAGTAAAATATTTAATTGGTAAAACATGTAGTATGTTGGACTTTTAAGATGCATGACATTCGAAAAATTCGTCAGAACTCGGAAAAATTTGATCATCAGATGAAGAGGAGGGGAGTATCTCCATGTACTCATGAAATCCTGGACCTTGATGAGAAGAAAAGGATTGTGGTAACTGAACTTCAAAGACAGCAGGAGAAGCGGAATGCACTTTCTAAGAAAATTGGGTTAAGCAAGAAGGATGGTAATGAGGTTAAGGATTTAATAGCGGAGGTAGCCGAAATAAAAAATAAAATACAGGCTTTGGAAGAAAGTGATAGAGGACTTAAAGAGGAATTGGATGCTAAATTAAGTGACTTACCGAATGTTCTGGCTGACGATGTTCCAGAGGGGACGAACGAGGATGCGAATGTAGAGTTGAGACGCCATGGATCCCCAAAAATATTGACTTTCAAACCTAGCGATCATGTGGAGTTGGGGGAGCGATTAGGTGGCATGGATTTTAATTCGGCTACAAAAATGGCGGGAGCTCGGTTCGTTGTTCTTAAAAGTAAGCTAGCTCGATTAGAAAGAGCACTCGCTAATTTCATGCTAGATCATCAGGTTAAAAAGTATGGATATGAGGAAATATCTCCTCCTATTATGGTTAATGATAGGTCTTTATTTGGTACTGGACAACTTCCTAAATTCTACGATCAGCAATTTAAGACTGAGAACGGGTTCTGGTTGATACCTACTGCGGAAGTTCCATTAACTAATTTAGTATCGGGATCCATTTTAGAAGAAGATGACCTTCCACTTAGATTCACAGCCTATACACCCTGTTTTCGTTCAGAAGCGGGAGCTGCAGGTAAGGATACCCGTGGCATGATACGCGTGCACCAATTCGGAAAAGTGGAAATGGTGTCAATAGTTCATCCCGATTTTTCTCAAAACGAACATGACAGAATGACTGAGTGTGCAGAATCAATTCTTAAGGCATTAGAGTTACCTTTTCGAACTGTGGTGTTGTGCTCTGGTGACACTGGTTTTAGCGCGACAAAGACCTATGATATTGAAGTGTGGCTTCCTGGTCAGGAGGATGGTAAAGGGCGATTTAGAGAGATTTCCAGCTGCTCTTTATGCGGTTGCTTTCAGGCTCGTCGCATGAGGGCACGTTTCAAACCAAGGAATGCAAGAACTAACGAGTTTGTTCATACCCTTAACGGTTCTGGTTTGGCCGTTGGAAGGACGCTGATAGCAATTCTTGAAAATCATCAACAGGAAGACGGCAGTGTTGTTGTTCCCAAACAGCTTCAACCATATTTCGATGATATGAAAGTTATATGCTAAGGTTAAATTTATGGCGATAAAAGTGAAGAAAATTATAACTATCCATGCCTATTGATCTCCGTAATTCACGCGTGTTGGTGACTAACGATGACGGATACGGCGCCCCCGGGCTGGAAATCCTAATTGAAATTGCCCATTCGTTAGCAAGTGAAGTGTGGGTCGTAGCGCCAGCTGAAGAAAGTAGTGGGACGGGACACTCTATCACTGTTCGGCGACCTTTAACTGTTAAGCAAAAGAATGCTAAGACTTATACGGTCGATGGCACGCCAACTGACTGTATTATCCTGGCCGTTAACGAAATAATGAAGGATAATCTGCCAAACTTGGTTTTGTCTGGGGTTAATTCTGGAGTAAATATAGCTGAGGATGTAAGCTACTCTGGGACAATTGGGGCAGCGATGGAGGCCACAATTGCGGGAGTCCCGGCTATAGCTCTTAGCCAAGAGATGTCTGGTTCTGAGTTGTCTTGGAATGTAGCAAAAAAAAATGCAGCCGAAATAATAACTAAACTGAGTTCCCTGGAGTGGATCAGTGATACCCTAATCAACGTAAATTTTCCTTTTAGTGAGAAAGAGCAAGGAAAATATCAGATAACACGGCAAGGTCGTCAAAAACGGGGAGATCAGGTCTCTTTGATTGAGCAACGTGATAGTATTAACAAATATCAAATCGGCCAAGTTAAATTGAATGGTATTACGCAGAGTTGTACCGATGCCGAATCATTGAAAAATGGCGCTATTTCTATCACTCCGCTTTCGATAAGTTTTACTGAGGAAGCATTTTTTCGCAGTTTGCGTCGAAATATGTAATAAGTATTTCAGAAGTTAATCTAGAAACGGCCTGATATATGTTTCGAATACAATGACGGACATATAATCATAAACTATTATCTGGAGCGATTCGCAGCCAAAATATCTTACTCAACAACAATTTTCTACTCAGATAACCGTTTACATAAGGGGTTACGGCAAAGCATTGGAATTCTAGGAGAGATTGAAGTAGAAGTATTAATTTTATTTTAGGAGTGAGGAAGATCGTGTCATATGTTTCGGTCTTGCATAAGTATAACTCTTGTTATTGTTATCATCGCGGGTTGCAGCGGCAACAAGTCGAAGCCGCCTAGCTATACAGTATCTAGTCGTCCTAACGAAAAAGTTATAGATAGCCCCAGCGCTCTGCCTGAAGTACGAAGTGTCATGGTTAAAGACGGTGACACTATATATTCTATCGCTAAAAGGTATGGTGTAACGCCGAGGGACGTTATAGAAAAAAATAACCTTGTGGCTCCGTTCAAAATTATTGTTGGGCAAAATCTTAGCGTTCCTCGTCCCGCCATCCACTTTGTTTCAGCTGGTGACACAGTGTTTTCTTTATCACAGAGGTATGGGGTGGATATGAGAACTTTAGTCGCAATGAATCAATTAAAAGCCCCATTTCAACTAAAAAGGGGACAAGTTTTGCGAATTCCAGGGAGGGAGAGAGACTTTGGGGGAACAAAGCGTCTGACCCAGACGATCGGTAGGAAGATCGAAAAATTTTCTAAGTCTAATCGGTGGCCCATTCCAAAACCTCGGCCTCCATCAATACTTAAGAGAGCTTCGAGAATTGAGGGCAACCGGGTTAACCAGGTTTTGTCTGTGCCAGAGAGGAGAGGCGGGAAGTTATTCCTCTGGCCGGTTAGGGGGCGTGTTATTTCAAAGTTCGGTCCTCGAGTTGGCGGGCTGCATAATGATGGTATTAATATTGCTGCCCCTAGGGGAGCCCCGATATATGCGGCTGATAACGGTATAGTGGCCTATACCGGTACAGGGATTAAGGGGTTTGGAAATCTTGTCTTGGTAAAACATGCTGGTGGCTGGACAACAGCATATGCTCATGTCGATAGAGTCCTAGTGCAGCGCGGCGATAGGGTGAAAAGGGGCGAAACTATAGGTACAATAGGCAGTACGGGGAAAGTTACCCGCCCGCAATTGCACTTCGAGATTAGAAAGGGTTCGAGGGCAGTTAACCCTATAAAGGAATTAGCAATATAATTAAATTCTAATTTAAATTACGAAACATGTTAAAAACGTTGATTATGGACATTGCATTTGGTCAAGTTGCAAGTATAGTCCGGCGTTGTTTGTTTAAGTATGCTATTAAGCATATAAATAGAGCGTACCTCGACTGTCTATCGCTTTAATAGGAGAAGTTAAATGTTCATTTCCCCAGCTTTCGCGCAGGGTGCCGGCTCACCAGGTGGCTTCGATCTCATGGCGTTAGCGCCGTTGGTTTTGATATTTGTAGTTTTTTACTTTTTGCTTATAAGACCCCAGCAAAAGAGAGCTAAAGAACACAAAGAGATGCTATCTAAAATTAGACGTAACGATAGAATTGTTACTAATGGTGGGCTGATTGGTAAGGTTGCTAAGGTTAATGATGATCGCGATGAGCTAGAGCTTGATGTAGCTGAAAATGTGCGCGTCAAGGTCAGGAGAGGCATGATAGCGGAAGTAGTGTCCAAGGGCGAGGATTAGAAATAGTAATCCCAATATTGTATACGGATTGGTAATTAGATAATGCTACAGTTTCCTATCTGGAAAACGGTACTAGTATTGATGGTTTGCGTGGCTGGCTTGCTGTACGCAACACCTAATTTATTTAAAACTGATTATTCTAATCAACTACCGCGCTTTGCTCCTGGGAAGAAGGTTAATCTGGGATTAGATTTGCAGGGTGGGTCATATCTTCTGCTTCAAGTCGATCTGAATATTGTAATACGAGAGTATCTGGAAGGAATAGCGTCTGGGGTGAGAAAGACGCTGAGAAAAGAGAGAATCGGCTATTCGGGGCTTGGAATCTCAGAAAACGGAGTGGTGCTTCGTGTTAGAAAAAGATTGGATTATGAAAAAGCTGAATCCTTGCTTCAAAAAATAGATAACAAGAGTGATTTGGTTTTTAATGACGATGGGTCGGTCAAAATAGTACCTAATGAACAAGCGGTGAAAGAGAAAAAACTATCGGCTCTCCAACAATCGATAGAAATCGTTCGGCGTCGTATTGATGAAACCGGTGTTAGAGAACCAACAATTCAAAGGCAAGGTGAAGATAGAATTTTAGTTCAACTTCCAGGTGTTGATGATCCCGAAAGAGTTAAGTCCTTGCTAGGACAGACAGCAAAAATGGTCTTCCGTTTGGTGGATATTACTAGCTCGCCCGAAGAAGCCCTCTCTGGCAGAGTCCCTCCAGGGTCTGAGTTTCTGAAACCCTCGAAAGTTGAAAAAGGAGAACCTTCGGGTTACGTAGTAAAAAAGAGAGTGATGGTTAGTGGAGAGCATCTAATTGATGCTCAGGCAACATTCCAAGATGGTCAGCCGGTTGTTAGTTTTCGGTTCGATACGGCGGGAGCTAAGAGATTTGGCAAGGTTACAAGTGAAAATGTTAGTAGGCCTTTTGCCATCGTTTTGGATAATAAAGTTATTAGTGCTCCTGTAATCAGGGAACCGATTCTAGGAGGCACTGGAATAATTTCTGGAAATTTTACTGTGCGGACCGCAAATGATTTGGCCTTATTATTGAGGGCGGGAGCATTGCCCGCTCCTTTAACTGTGCTAGAGGAGAGAACGGTGGGGCCTGGCCTTGGAATGGACTCGATAGAAGCCGGAAAACTGGCAAGCGTTATTGGCCTCTGTCTAGTGGTAATTTTTATGGTTGTGACTTATGGATTATTTGGAGTTTTTGCGAATCTAGCTCTGTTTTTTAACATAGTAATTATTGTTGGGGCATTATCCGTTTTGCAGGCAACGTTAACACTACCTGGTATTGCGGGGATAGTCCTTACTATTGGTATGGCGGTTGATGCCAATGTTTTGATTTTTGAACGTATTAGGGAGGAAGTGCTTTTGGGGAGAACCCCGATGTCTGCTATAGACTCGGGTTACAAGCGCGCATTAACGACAATTATTGACTCCAACTTGACGACATTGTTTGCTGCTATTTGCTTGTATTCCTTTGGTTCTGGGCCAATAAAAGGATTCGCTGTTACTTTAGCAATAGGTATACTTACATCAATGTTCACGTCTATTATGCTGACCCGTTTCTTGATAGTGATTTGGCTCCGCCGTAAACGCCCTGATGCCGTTCCAATATAAGTGGACTTAAACAACTATGCTGAAACCAATACGTCTAGTTCCCGCTGGTACAAAAATCCAATTCGTGCAGAGACGTCGCCTAGCCTTCATATTTTCTAGTTTGTTATTATTACTGTCTATTTTTAGTCTTATTGTATCAGGTCTGAATTTTGGAATCGATTTTAAGGGGGGTATTCTAATGGAGATACGCTCCACCAACGATATTAATATACCAAAAATTCGAGATAAATTATCGGATCTGGGGTTAGGAGAGATAAATATCCAAGAGTTTGGTGTGTCTACCGACGCGTTGATAAGAATTCAACGGCAACAAGGAGCTGAAAAACAACAATTGTTAGCTATTGAAAAGGTAAAAAATTCTTTGGGGGAGGCTTTTGAATATAGGCGAACTGAGTTTGTAGGACCAACAGTTGGGGCTGAATTGAAAGAAGCGGGTGCCATCGCCATTTGTTTGGCGTTATTGTCTATTCTCATCTACATTTGGCTTAGATTTGAGTGGCAATTTGGGTTAGGTGCTATTTTTGCGTTAACGCATGACATCGTTAGTACCATTGGTTTATTTGCGTTGTTACAGTATGAATTTAATCTTGCCACTGTTGCTGCCATACTTACTATAGCTGGATATTCCATAAATGATACTGTGGTAGTTTATGACCGGGTTAGAGAGAACCTCAGAAAATATAGACAATTGGAGCTGATAGCCGTTTTCAACATGTCGATTAATGAGACGTTGTCCCGCACTACTATGACTTCTATTACTACTCTACTCGCGCTGTTTGCGATATACTTTTTTGGTGGCGCGGTATTAGCGGACTTCGCATTAGCTATGATTTGGGGCGTATGCATTGGAACTTACTCGTCTATATTTATTGCTGTTCCGATCATGCTTTACATTGGGTTGAAACGCGGTGGTGGCGACCTTAGCGGATTACAGGCGCCCGAAGATGAGCGGCTAGGGACTGACTAACGAATGGATGTTACTCCGCTGCTACCAGAGGGACTTCAAGTGATAGAAGGATATGGCGCGGGCAAGTTTCGAATTTCTAATATCGTATATAATTCCCCGGTAATAGTTTTCCCGGAATTTTGTGTTGAATGGGGAGGCTTTGATACTGATAACGTCTGCGTAGATAGCTTTAGCGATATCTTCAATTATGAGATTAAACCAGATATTTTACTTGTTGGAAGTGGTGCCACCACAATATTTTTCCCCGGAGTAACTCGCGATAAGCTGCGGACTAAGGGAGTAGTAATCGATGTCATGAATACCGGGGCTGCCTGCAGGACCTATAATGTACTGCTGACGGAGGGGCGGAGCGTTGCTGCTGCTTTACTGCCAATTGACTGAGCAAGCGCTACTAAAAAAGGGGTTAAAAGCTAGTCGCAGCATAGCGGAAAAATCTAACGCCAATTTTATATACGCAGCACGTATTTTGCCGAGGCCTAGGCGAGATTTTTTTTATACTAGCTATGCCGTGATGCGAATTATAGATGATATAATTGATGAAGAGTTTCTTCAATTAACAGTGGCAGAGCGAAATAGACGGCGTCCTGATTTTAGTAAAAATCTAGACCTATGGCTCGAACAGGTAATAGGGCGAGATACTTCGCCAGGTCCAATTGACACAGAAATTTTAGCAGCTTTTAGACACATAATTGGACAAAGTGACCTGACCAACCAAGTCTGGCGAGATTTGTCAAAGGCATTAAGAATGGATGTATCAGAAATTGAGATGGAGACTTGGGACCAATTTTTACGTTACTGTGATGGGGCTACGGTGGCACCGGCCTCTATATACATTTATCTTTCTGCGGCAACTTATGACGACGACGAAATTTTCCGTTATAAACTTCCTAATACCGTAAAATATTATGCGCAAGATCTGGCAATTTTCTGCTACATCGTCCACATCATTCGTGATCTTGCTAAGGATTCTGAACGTTCCCCAAGGTTAGTGACTATTCCCAACGAAATTTTGTTTGAAGCTGGGCTGACGCGCCACGCTATCCATGGTGCAATAGCAACTAAATCCACAAATGTTTTAGCTTTGACAGAAAGATTACTTTATGAGGCGGAAAGACATAGGGTAGTTGGGTATAAAATGCTTGGTGAATTAGAAAGCTTTCTAGGTCGGAACGAACTAACCGCATTGAAGGCCTTGATTACGGTTTACGATAAACTATACAAAGCGGCAGCTGACGATGCGTTTAAAGTCGCCAGGCATGGTCCCGAGCTAGAACTTCTTTTTCGTACAAAAATAAAATAACCTTTTGGCAGGTATTAATATGTCAGATTACGGCAGCCTAGTGAGGAAAAAAGACCCAGATAGGTACATTTGTATTCTATTTGCCAAACGAGGCCTGCAACAGGATCTCTTTTCAATTTGTGCATTCTACTCTGAGGTTGCTGAAGTAAGTGATCGAGTGACGGAACCTCAACTGGGCCGCATCCGGTTGCAATGGTGGAGAGAGGCACTAATGAGGATGTCAGCCAACTACGATGCTGATGATTTAATTACAGCAGAGCTATCAAAAGTATACAAGAAGCACAGGTTATCACCCGATTTATTCAACGTTATTTTGGAAGCTCGAAGCCTTGATATAGATAATTATCAGCCGACGCATACATTAGATTTAGTAAATTATATAAAAAATACCTCGGCGGCTCTATCGCAATTATTCCTTAATGTTATGCAAGTTTGTGATGAAGAAACTAAATTAACAGTTGAGGAGGTCAGTATAGCTTTTGGTCTGGTTGGTGTACTCAGGTCAACACGATATCTCGCTAGTAATAAACGAATTTTATTGCCGTCAAGCCGAATGAAGTATTACGGCATTTCTAAGCATCAATTATATGAGTATCAGACTACTCCACAGCTCATTAATCTTGTAGAGGAAATTATAGAACTTTCGTTGGATTTTCTAGAAAGGGCTAGGGCGAGAAAAAATATAAGAACAAGGGCCGCCATATCGTGCTTATTGCAGGCTAAATTGACGGAACTATACATCGATAAATTAATTCGGAACGAACATAATATATTTAAGCCTGAAATAAATAATCTAAGTCCTTTAAAACCCTGGCTACTATTTTTTCAAAACATTTGTGGAAGGTTCTGACAAAGACCCGGGCCATTTCGAGACCCAAAGCTCTACATCTGATAGAGCTCTTTTTGATATTGCTTTCTTCTTTTCGAGCCCTTTAATCAAAGTCATTTTGCCCCGATGACTTTGATATTCCCTTAATTTTGGAAACAACCCAAAATTAATGTTCATAGGTTGGAATGAATTTTGAGTAGCAGTAGTCGTTATATAAGATAAAAGAGAGCATAGGGCGCTATTATTTGGTGGTATATTGTGGGCCTCTCCATAATAGTCATTAGAGGAAAATATTCCAGCCAGTAAGCCGATGGCCGCGCTTTCAATATAACCTTCTACACCAGTTATTTGGCCTGCGAAGCGGACATTTTGTTTAATGGCAAGCCGAAGAGTGCCATCCAATAGACGAGGGGAATTTATAAATGTATTACGATGAAGACCTCCCAAGCGGGCAAATTTTGCATTTTCTAACCCCGGTATAGTGCGAAAGAGATGTGTTTGGTTGGAGTGCCGTGCTTTTGTTTGAAAACCAACCATATTGTATAGTGTTCCATCAGCATTATCCTGCCGTAATTGAACCACGGCGTGTGGTCGTTCACCCGTCTTTGGATCTGTTAAACCAACGGGCTTCATGGGACCAAATCGGAGTGTCTCTGGCCCCCTTCGCGCCATTTCTTCAATTGGCATGCAACCCTCAAAATATGGCGTGTTTTTTTCCCATTCTTTGAATTCGGTAGACTCACTTTCCAGTAATTCTCGGATGAAGTCGTCATACTCCTTCTTATTTAGAGGGCAATTTATATAATCTCCGTTAGGCGATGCTTCACTACCCTTATCGTAGCGAGATTGGTACCATGCCTTGGAAAAATCAATCGACTCTTTATAGATCACAGGAGCAATAGAATCAAAAAAAGCCAACGATTCATGCCCAGTTAGCATCTTAATCTCTTGCGCAAGGCGATTTGAAGTCAAAGGGCCGGATGCTATTATTACTGGTGCTTTATCACTTATTTCTGACAAAGTGACCTCGTCTCTTACAATCGTAATTAAGTCTTCTTTAGTTAATCTTTTTTCAACTTCCTCCGAAAAGTGATCTCGATCTACAGCTAATGCGCTGCCAGCCGGGACCCTTGCTTTATCCGCCGCTAGCATAATTAATGAACCACATTTACGCATTTCTTGATGGAGGACACCCACAGCGTTGGTATGATGATCATCTGATCGGAAGGAATTCGAGCAGACTAATTCAGCAAATTTACCAGTATGATGTGCCTCCGTCGTTACGTTAGGCCGCATTTCGTAGAGAATGCTTGGAACCCCGCGTCTGGCAATCTGCCAGGCAGCTTCGGAGCCGGCCAATCCTCCACCAATTACATGTATTTTCTCTTTCAAATTATCCCCTTAACTTATAATTTATAACCCAGCTTAAACTTTTTAAATCAATGTAATACAGACGATTTGTTTAAGCGGAATATTTAAGACTTTGCCTGCCCAGCAACTCATTTAGATAATATCCAGTGTAGCTGTTTTTCACAGAAATTAGTTTTTCTGGAGGACCCTCTGCAACAATTCTTCCACCTGACGCGCCGCCGTCGGGGCCTATATCGATGATCCAGTCTGCCGTTTTTATAACGTCTAGATTGTGCTCTATAACAATCACCGTATTCCCCTGGTCAACCAAAGTATGAAGAACTTCCAACAATTTTCTAATATCATCAAAATGAAGCCCAGTGGTTGGTTCGTCTAATATATAAAGAGTTTTTCCAGTCGCTCGACGAGCTAATTCTTTAGCCAGCTTCACCCTTTGCGCTTCACCTCCAGAGAGAGTCGTGGCGGGTTGACCAATCTGGATATAACCTAATCCCACCCGTTGCAAGGTTGATAATTTGTCGCGAATGGCTGGAATAGCTTTAAAAAAATCTGCTCCGTTATCGACCGTCATTGCTAAAATGTCAGCGATTGACTTTCCTTTATAGGTTACCTCTAGTGTTTCTCGATTGTACCTCTTGGCTTTACAGGAGTCGCATTCGACATAAACATCAGGAAGAAAGTGCATTTCAATTTTAATTACGCCATCTCCTTGGCATGCTTCGCAACGACCGCCTTTAACATTAAAGGAAAAACGTCCTGGGTTGTAGCCACGGACTTTAGCCTCTGGAAGGCCGGCGAACCAGTCACGAATTGGGGTGAATGCGCCGGTATAGGTGGCCGGATTTGACCGAGGAGTGCGTCCAATTGGAGATTGGTTTATATCAACTACCTTATCTAGAAACTCGATTCCCTGGACAGCATCGTAGGGGCCTGGAACTAAACGACTGTTATGGAGTACACGAGCAACTACTTTCCATATTGTCTCTATAACTAAAGAGGATTTTCCACCACCAGATACTCCAGTAACGCATGTAAATGTGCCCAGGGGAATAGTTGCGGTAATATTGTTTAGGTTATTCGCTCTAGCACCCATTATTTTGAGGCATTTCTGTGGATTTATAGTCCGCCGCTCCCTTGGAATCGGTATTTGTAGGATCCCCGATAGGTATTGACCAGTAATACTATTGGGGGACTGTATCACTTCTTCTGGTCGACCTCTTGCCATAATCTTTCCACCATGATTGCCCGCTCCCGGCCCCATATCTATGACAAAATCAGCCTTTCGGATAGCATCTTCATCGTGTTCTACAACTATAACCGTATTTCCCAGATCTCTAAGTCTGCCTAAAGTTTTTAAAAGACGATCGTTATCTCGCTGATGCAGTCCTATAGAGGGTTCATCCAACACATACAAAACGCCTGTCAGCCCCGAGCCAATCTGGGATGCTAGTCTTATCCGTTGACTTTCTCCACCAGACAATGTTCCCGATGTTCGGGATAGTGTCAGATAATCCAGACCAACATTATTGAGAAAGCCGAGCCTTTCTTTGATTTCTTTTAGAATTCGATGCGCTATTTCGCGTTGTTTTGAATCAAGTTTGTTTTCCAAATTATCAAACCAAGTTACTGCTTCCCCTATAGAAAGGTCAGTTATTTCCGAGATTGTTGTATCATTGATTTTTACCGCTAATGCAGCCATCTTCAATCGCTGCCCCTGGCAATTTTCACAGTTTGAAGTAGACTGATATTTTGCAAGCTCTTCTCGAATTCTATTGGAGTCTGTCTCCTTCAGCCGTCTTTCAAAATTAGAAATTAGACCCTCGAAGGGTTTATTAGTCGTATATGATCGGGTTCCGTCATCATACCTCATTTCTACCGGCTCACCATCGGTCCCATAAAGAAGGGCGTTTTTAAATGCTGAGTCGAGCTGTTCGAATGGTGTATTCATGGAGACAGAAAAGTGCTTACACAGACTTTCAAGCGTTTGAACATAATATTTTGATGTTGAAAAAGCCCAGGGTATGACAGCTCCGGCCATCAAGCTCAGACTTTTATTAGGGATAATGAGTTCTTGATCAAAATATAATTTGGTGCCCAGGCCTTCACAGGCTGGACAGGCTCCAAACGGGTTGTTAAAGGAAAATAGCCGTGGTTCAATTTCTTCGATAGTAAACCCGGAAATTGGGCAGGCGAATTTTGCAGAATAGATTTTTTGATCAGTTGTATCTGCATTTTCAGCAATTAGTAGCCCATTGGATAGTTCGAGGATAGTTTCGATAGAATCCGCGAGTCGATTTTCAAGATCATCACGGATTACTACCCTATCTACAACAATTTCTATATCGTGCTTGATTTGTTTATCTAATGTAGGAGTTTCGTTGATATCATATATTTCGCCATCGATCCGTATTCTTTGAAAGCCCCGTTTTCTAAAATCTATGAATTCTTTTTTAAATTCGCCCTTACGTCCACGGACGACCGGAGCAAGAAGTAATAACCGGGTGCCGTCTGGAAAAGACATGAGGCCGTCAACCATTTGGCTCACAGTTTGACTTTCTATAGGAAGGCCAGTGGTCGGTGAATAGGGTATACCTACCCTTGCGAATAAAAGCCGAAGGTAGTCGTATATTTCCGTCACGGTTCCAACTGTGGAGCGTGGATTGCGAGAAGTTGTTTTCTGCTCAATTGAAATAGCGGGTGATAAGCCTTCGATTAAGTCAACGTCGGGCTTTTGCATTAGTTCCAGAAATTGACGGGCATACGCGGATAAACTCTCAACATACCGTCTCTGGCCTTCTGCGTATATTGTGTCGAATGCTAGAGAGGATTTTCCGGAGCCACTTGGCCCAGTTATAACAATTAGCCGTTCCTTTGGTAATTCGACGTTTATGCTACGAAGATTATGCTCGCGAGCACCTCGGATTACAAGGAGGTTTGATTTTGATTCAATAGCCATGTTGCGTAAAAGTGCCAATTTACATTCATGAATATCACAGGTAACTAGTAATATGATGTAGTCAATAACAAAAGCTAAATTTTACAACTTCAGGGCTTAACTTGTAAGGGCAGCTGAAATGTTTAAGAGTGCTTAAAGATCAAACTATTGCACATCTTAGCTATTCTATAAATTTGGAAGTTTTATAATTCTTGGGTACTGTTCCTGCTAGTTAAACGGCAATTTTTGTGAAACAATAAACGTTGGCAAAACTACAGTGGGTGTAAGTCATGGCTGGGAGTGTAAATAAAGTTATATTGGTTGGGAATCTCGGAAGAGATCCCGAGGTCCGAAGTATGCAAGATGGAGGAAAGATTGTTCAGCTATCCGTAGCTACCTCTGATACATGGAAAGACAGGAATTCGGGTGAACGCAGAGAAAGAACCGAGTGGCATCGCGTAGTCATCTTTAACGAGGCCTTGGGTAATGTTGCGGAACAATATTTACGCAAAGGCTCGTCAGTTTATTTAGAGGGACAATTGCAAACGCGAAAATGGGGCGAACCTGGCCAGGAAAAATATACCACCGAAGTAGTTCTCCAGCGTTATCGTGGCGAATTGACGATGTTAGGCAGTCGCTTGATGGAAGGAGTAACGGAAAATACTACTAGCCAAAATCAAGAGTTTATTGAAGGTAATGTCAGTACTGCCGATCAAAGTGTTGGAACGGAAGATCTGGACGATGAAATTCCTTTCTAGTCAAGCAAATGGTGTTTCTGGATTGGTTTTTCGTTCTTAATTTAATACCGTGGTTGTAGGCCCGAGGTAAGGCCCTTCAGAAGTTTGTTCACACTACTGATTTGTGATATAATAAGTCTATAATTTGTTAACAAACAAAAATGGGGTAACTGGCTGAAAATAAACGATTTTTATACGTGTTTTCAGTCTTGGATATTTTGGTAAAAAAGTGACTGATTCGGAACAAGACGTACCCGATATCAAGGGCGTTTCGATAGAGGGAGAGATGAAGCGCTCCTATCTCGATTACGCCATGAGTGTGATTGTATCGAGAGCCTTGCCAGATGTTAGAGATGGTTTGAAACCAGTTCATCGACGGATTCTTT
>CAYFGZ010000048.1:0-25764 GCA_964342575.1 uncultured Nisaea sp.
CCAAAGCGACAAGTTATTGTAGCAATATGGCAGGAAGTTTTATATGCAATAGCATAAGAAAACTCATTACTAAACAACCTTACAATCCTACTGTATTTTTTAGTTATCCTGATAATACAATAGAAACACCAAAAGGACTATCATTTCCTTAACAGTCCATAGAATTAAGTTGGCGGATATATGAATACTAAATGCAGGTTTGAAATACTAACCACGATTTTGACAATATTCGTCTTCTTAATTCTTAAAATATTAAAGAAAGCATATGAATACCATCCACTTACGAACAATCTTGAATAGGAATAATGTGGATCAAGCATTGAACAATAATAAACGAATATTTTCCATATATTAATATATTAATATGTTCAATTTGGTATTTATATGCTTTTTTTATTAAATAATTTATATTCCCTTCATATAAAGCAGTTAAAAGGACTGCGTGGTAACCAATCCACCTTACTCTTTTAATAAATGTTATATGATATGCTTTAAAAAGTTGACTTGGTTGGCACTATATTAACTTTGAAGGGAATATAATAAATCCCTTGCTTTTCAATATAAAAACCCTTAACTTACTTTTGCTTTACTATAAAGTGAAGGTAAATTAAATAAGAAAAGGAGAAATTGAATGGCAATTAAAATCCATGGAAAAGACTATGTTTTAGTAAACGAAAGACTGATGTCTTTTCTTTCAGAAAATCCAAAAGCGACAATAGAAACTCAATTATATGCCTGTAATCAGATTATTGATACTTCAACAGGAGATCCATGTAATGAGTATATTGTTTTAGCAAAAATATATCCTTTACCGCAAGACGAACCTGATATTTACTATACAGGATTGGCTGCTGAAAGGGATAACAATGGTTTCATTAATAAAACTTCTGCATTAGAAAATGCTGAAACATCTGCTGTAGGTAGAGCATTAGCATTCGCAGGATATGGAAGTGATGAAAGCATTGCAAGTGCTGAAGAAGTTGTAGTAGCACAAAATAAACAGAAAACATTTAACCCTACTGTTACTTCTTTAGATAAATTAGATCGTAGTATGAATGAATGTAAGTCCTTATTATTGTTAGACGATGATTTCGTTAAACGATATAGGGCTAAAAGAACAGCTGGAATGACAAAAGTTCAGGTTCAAGAAACTCAATTATACTTCGATAAAATCATAAGTTCAAATAAAAAAGAAGGGGGAACGAATGACAAAAAATCCAAATGATCTTACAAAACAAATAACAGATCATCATCGTTTATATGAAGCATGTGATATGATTTATACAAATAAACTTGATCATACAATAGTTAATTTAGGCGATAAAGGAACATTCTTTATGATTAGAGCATTAGAAACTGGTAATGAAAATAACAGGCTTGTTCATAAAGATACAACTTCACAATTAATAGATGATGCAATAGATGCTGAAAACTTTAGTCGTGAAGAATATTATAGAGAAAGAAACCAAGATCATTCAATGGACAATATGCCTGTTGGTGATCCTACAATGGAAGGGGAGTTGACATAATGGCAATTACAGGAACAAAAATAGAAAATAATGGATCATCTAATAAAGGATACTTTGTAAATAAATGTAGAATAGTAGGTGCAGAACAATTAGAATCTCAATATAGTGATACAAGTATAAAATTAACTTTAGAAGATGATAGAAATCAATTTCAATATACATGTTTTATAAATCAAAACTATGAAAAAGATACTAATGGAGTAGTAACAGGATTAAAATTTCCTGATAATTTAAATACATTATATCTTGCAGCAAAAAAAGATCTTAATGTTTCTGATGTTGGAGAAGCTAATTTAGCAGAATTGGCAAATGCACAAGTTGCTTGTATTAGTTATGAATCAACAGGGAAATATAAAAGAGCAATATGGAGCACAATGTCATCATGGGAAGATACCGATAAACTTGAAGCAAAGTTTGCTGAACAAGTAGAAAAAGGATATCCTTCTAACTTTAAGAAACCTGAATCACCAAAAGTTATGGTTGGTAATGAAGCAGTTAAAGTTGATGATTTACCATTCTAATGAAAGCAAAAGAGATTATCTTATTGTGGATAGAAAATAAATATCGTTCTACTAATAAATACTTTTTTAGTTTTGATTTTGAGAATGAAATTGCAAACTATGGTCGATTAGCACATCAAAAAGTACATACACCAAGTACTTATTCAAGAGCATTTAGAGCAATTCGTTCAAGTAATGATTTAACTAAAAGAGGTTTAGAATTAGAAGAAATTGAACACACTAATAAAAAGAGTAAAGGATGGAGAATCAAGAAAATATAATAGAAATAGTCCCAGGATTAATTACTAATCGTGGTAAAACTATGAATTTAGAAAATTACGATCAGTATATGAAGGACAATTCATGGAAAGATGAATTATATAGATCCTATTATTCATTCGATAAAACATTCGAATCCCATGTTAAAGAGAATGGATCAGTCAAAGGATTTAAAGGTCTTACATATATTGATCGTATTATCATAGATTTAGATAAGGGAGATATTGATGATAATTCTTTCAATGGATATGTATTAAATTGCATATCTGACATACTTGAAAAAGGAGTTATGGGGGAAGACATTAATATTTGGTTCTCTGGCACTGGATATCACATTGAATTATTAAATGTTTTTGGTTTACAGCCAAGTAAGGAATTGAATGAAAAATTGAAATGGACAATGAAAAAACATTTTGATTTTGGAGATTCCATTTACGATAAAGCAAGAATAATTCGTTCCAATTGGAGTTTAAATAGAAAAACAAATCTATTTAAAATCTGGATTCCTTTGCAGTTGTTGCATGAATTAACTTTTGAACAAGTTAAGAAAGCAGCAGAGTCTAAAGATAACTACATGGAGTTAGTTGATAAACATGAAAACTTTTTCGAAAGTTTGAATGATTCCAGTTATGTAGAACAACCTTATCTACAATCTATGATAGTAGCATCACCTACTGTTGTTACAAATGGCAATAGTCATAAAGCAGACGTTTCAACAGTTGTATCATGTATGCAACATGTATTCAATGAAGGGCCTGTAAAAGGCTCAAGAAACATGAAGGTAATGCGTATGTCCAGTTCTTACAAAAGAGCTGGCATTCCTTTCCTTGTAACATTAAATGGTATGTTAACATGGTCAAAAGATAGTATATCTGACGATGAAATAACAAGAACAGTAACTAATATATATGAAGAGAATTACCAATATGGTTGTTCAGATCATATCATGGCAGAATACTGTGATCCAAAATGTGTATACTTTAAAAGAAAAGATTATACACAAGAGATTAAGAATATTACACAATTAGAACAAAGTTTAAGAGATTATGTTAAAAATGATTTAACATCTAAATCAATTGACTTATCTAGTATTTGGAATGTTCCTCAATACCATTTAAAACCTGGAGAATTAATAATTTTCTCAGGAGATACAGGGTTAGGAAAGTCTGCATTCGTGCAGAATATAATAACACATTGTAAAAAAGATACATTGTTTCTATCATTAGAAATGAAAGAACAGTTAACATTTAGAAGATTTATTCAGATATTATTGAAGAAAAATGAAAAATATGTTAGTAACTTATTTAAAACAGATCCTGATATAACATTTGAAGAAGATCTTAAGCATGTTAATATTATGTCTATAGCACCAAGAGTAGAAGCTATCAAAAAGGTAGTTGCAGAAATGGAACCTACTATATTGGTAGTAGATACTACTGATGAATTACAAGTTGATTTTGTAAGAGGAGAAATTGAAAAACAAAATATCATTATAGATAATTTGAAACAAATTGCTCAAAAGAACAATATAGTTATTATTGCTATACATCATATGAATAAGATGAGTGCAGTAAATAATACTATTAATGTTCATTCTCTTAAAGGATCATCTAATATAGTTCAAAAAGCAGACAAAGTTCTTGTAATCAAAGGAAATCGAAATGAAACAGTAAGAACAATATGTTCTGAAAAATCAAGAGATGAAGCACGATTTGAAATGACTGCTAACTTTGATGGAGAAACAATGACTTTTTCACAAATTACATTTTAAGGATATATATGGCACATAAAAATAAAATACGTGGAAATAACCTTGAAAGAGAATGTGTTAATTTAGCAAAAGAAGAAGGGCTCTCTGCAAAGAGAGCCTATGCTTCTGATGGAAGATCTTTAGGTAAATCTGAAGTTGTTGATGTCATTGTTGAAAATGTATGCATTCAAGCAAAAAGAAGAAAAAAAATTGCACAATGGTTATATCCTGATTTCCATGGAGATGACGTAGACATGGTAGTAACAAGAATGGATAGAAAAGAACCTCTTGCTATACTACCATATAAGGAATGGCTTAAATTAATTAAACTGAAAGGGGAAGTAACGAATGAAGATCAGTAAAGAAGAAATGAATGCAATAATGTCACTTGCACAAAAAATTATCAAAGAACAAGATAATTTAAAAAAAAGTGATAAAGAAATAATAAGAAGTTCAGAAGATTATCATGATATGACTGATTATATGGCACCTGAGAAATGTGAGGGATGCAATGACTAAAAATAAAAAGTCAGATAATTACTTGGATTTATTTAATCCAGGAGAACTCTTGGTAATAAAGACTGCTTTACTTAATTTTAGAAAAGCACCTTTTGTATCAAAAACAGAGTTAATAATTATTGAAGAATTATTAACTAGAATTAACGAAGAAAACTAGAAGGGAAATTATATGAATGATGAAGACTATTATAGTCTATTAGAAGGGATTAATGGTTCTGATGAAGGGCATATTATAAGTAAAGAAGAAGATCAATTAAGAAATTGGAAAAGAATAGAACATGGAAATGTTATTGGATGGGAAGATGTAGATGAAATATGGTGCACATCATGTGGATCAGCAGCAGATCCAAAATATCATAATCATATAACTATAGAAGATTATAAATTAATGGAAATAGTTGCTTATTGTCCTCATTGTGAAGATCACCATGAATTTGAACCAGAACTTGAGGAATGGGATGAAAAAAGAGTATAAAGATAAAGATATTAATTCGATGATACTATTTCTTCGAATTAATAAACATGCAGAAATACAATATATAGATAATGATAATAATAAAACTTTTTATGATTATATGTCAAGAAGCACTTTAACAAGAAACCAGTTAGTTTCAGCTGCTTTAGATAAAAACTGGAAAGAAGATTGGAGAAAGTAATGAAAGGCCAAACTTATGATAAAAATAATAATCCTATAAAAAAGGATTTTAATATTGAACAAGATGCAAAATGGAGACAAGAAGCATTAGAGTGGTTTAATAAAAAATATGGAGCATGGTATTATTTTACTAGTGTTCCTGTATTAAAAAGAAAATCATGGATAGAACAATTTAGAAAAGAATATAGGTTGATAGAACAATGAGTAATAATAAAGAAATATTAGATTTAATACAAAAAAGATTAAAAATTGGTGCAGTTAAGTATGGCGAACAAGTCCCGATCGATGGATCAAGAGATAATTTAACTGAATCCATTGAAGAAGCATTGGATTTATCGGTTTATTTAGCAGCTGTGCTATTAGAATTGAAAAGAAGGGAAAAATAGAAGGGTGTTTGAAAAAAATCGTTCGAAGATGATTGTAGATCTTCGGGCGATTTTTTTTTGGTATGAAGGTGAGGGTAGAGGGAGAAAGTGGATTCTAGGGGTGTTTTCGTGCGTTTTTAGCGATTTTTGTTGAATTCTTCTAATTTTTCCTTGTCTTCCCAATATTTTTCTGCTTGTTTTGATTCTCTTGTCATTCTTTGCTGTAATCTATGAATTGGAAGCCCAAATAAATTTTCAGCAAACATTACAGGATTGTCAAGTGTCTTGAATGCACTTGCACCTAGTCTTCCAAAAGGTACACTAGCAGGAAGTGTATATTGCCAATATGAATCCCAATCGCCTGTAATCCCTGCTCTTATAGGACCCAATGGTAATCTTGCTGTAGGAGGTGTTACAACAGCAAGTGGTGATAAAGCAGGAACACCATATGGATTGTAGAATGCTTTTCTTTTTTCTTCATCATCACCATATAGTAATTGAACAATATCTTCTAACCAACCAAAAGGTGGTGCTAATGCATGTTCAAATAATGAAGAAAAGAATACTGAAGCTAAACCTAATTGTACTACAGCAATATTAGTCATTCTTCTTAATCTTTTTGTTGCTTCCATATCTTTTACAAATCTTGCAGCATCTGCATCTTTCTTTGCAAAATGCCATCTTCTTAAAGAGTTCCAAGTAAATGGATGGAATCTTGTCATCATTTTACCTAATGGAGTATTAGCAACATGTGGTCTTCTAGTAGCATGATAAATAAATTGAGATCTTTCTACAATCATTCTTGCATAGTCCCATACAAAATCTCTATTGATTATTCTATCTTTACCAAAAGGATCACCTGTTACATTCATTTCATTTAATGCTTTTTTATATGCAGCAATAGCAGTATGAGTACGTAATAACATTTCAGAATGTCTCATAAATAAAGCACCATGTTTTACAATAGCATCAGATACACCATGAATATTTGATAATTCTAAAACTGTTTTATCTACTTCTTTTGCATATCGTACTGCAGTTTCATTGGTATTATTTAATAAAGAAGGATCTTCTATAAATTTTTGTTTCATTTTTTTATTTAAATCTCTAAAGAAGTTTTTTGCTTCAGCCCCTTTAAAACGAGCATCATAAAGTGTATCCTGTTCTATAGTACCAGAAATAATACCTTTTTGAGTCATAAGCAAGTTAACATCTTCTTTAGCAGATCTAGGATTTATTTTTTCTGTTGTAAATTGTCCAGGATTTCTTGGATCTGGTCTTTGAAATTCTTCACCTCTTAATATATTTACTCTGTCTTCATGTCTAATACTTGATTTCCAATGATCAAATCCAACATCTCCAATGATATTAGCTTCACCACTATAAACATTAGTCATCCATGCTTTAGGGTGATATAATAAAGATAATAAATTATATTTACCTTCCCATCTTGCTAAAGTATTCATTGATGTTCTTAAAGCTCTTCTTCTTGTATCAATATCTTCAGGTAAATCTTTAAGATTGATAATTCTTCCTAATCCAAATTTTTTAGCCCTACGATTAAGCCATTCCATTGCATCTGTTGAAGCACTTTCACTAGTATAAAAAGCAGGATTTGTAGAAAAAGTATAATTCAATGGACGAACTGTATACTGTTTAAAGAAACCTATTTTATCAATATTCTTAGGATCAACTTGTTCTTGAAGGTTTATAACTCTTTGTTCATGAACTTTTGATTCAAAGTTTGCTTTTACAGCAGCATCATCTGGTTTTGGACCCATTTTAAATACTTGGTTGTTTATCCAAGATAATATTTTTTGTTCACCTTCCATTTTGTATTTTTTAGGTGCTGTAGCAAGTCCTGCTCCTAATTCTCCTATTACTTTTATTTTTTTGTAATCACCTTTATTAAAAGTTTTAATAATAGTATTTATATCTTCTTGAACAAGTTTTTCTATTTTAGGTCTATCAGCATCAGTAAAATATGATTCTTTCTTTTTATCAGGTGACCATTTTGTTCTAACTCCTATTGCATTAGATAGTCCTCTTATTTCTGCAGATCCACCAGTTCCTTTTCTAGCATTATTATCTCCAAAGACCCATAAGGTATCTTTTGCTTTACCTACATATCCTTTTAAATTAGTTATTTTTTTTGCTGGTTTAAAGGATTCTACTACTATAGGTTTCTTTTGTATTTTTTTCAACTCTTCACTATAAGCACGTTTTTTCATAGCATATTGATCACCTCTACTAGGTTCAACTGTTTTTCTTAATATATCTATAAAATTTAAATCTCTTACATATTCACCAGATAATCCTTTTCTTACCATTGCTCTAATTCCATCTATATTAAAGCTAGTAACATCATTTCTAGTCTTAATTTTTTTCCCTTTATTAGTATATTCTATATTATATAAACTATCTTCATCATTTTGTTCTGCTAATCTTTTTAACATCCCATAATGGTATTTAGTATATCCAAATTGCATAGGATTATAAAGAGTTTCTCTATTCATCCATCCTTTCTGTGCGATTTGAACATAATTAATCCAATTTTCAGACATTTGTCCTATTTCTTTATCTTTTCTAGCTAATCTTTGAAAATCTTTAATTGCCATGTGGTTAGCTAGAAGTACCATTCTTTGGATATTGATGCTACTCATAATTTCATGATATCTAAAAGGAACACTCATTCGTGTATCTTTGTGAGGTAAAGGGAAGGCTCCTCTTCTCATCAAAGGCCCAAAAGCTCTTCCAGGAGTAGATTTAGTTTGATAAGAATCATACATTCTAATATCGCCTTCAACTAAGGTATTTTCACGTTCTTCTATTCCTTTAACTCCAAGTCTATTTATTTGAAATTGAAGTTGATCGTATAAATGTTGTTTAATCTCTGGTTCAGTCATTTCTCCTGTTTCTAATTTCTTTTTATAATAAGGACTAAGTTGATCCATAGAAAATTGTGGTAATACTTCTTTCCCATCTTTAGTAACTTTCTCACCTAATATCCAAGGTTCCATAACATCTTTAGAGAATTTCTTAATATTTTCTATGTCTGCTTTAATGTTTTGATGTCCTGACTGATAAGCATAGGCATTGGAAGTTAAATTTTCACTAGTAATTTCACCTTGTAAGTCATAATCTATCTTATTTTCTCTTTCATATTTTTCGATCCATTCTTTTATTTTCTTTAAAGTTGGGCCTTTTGCTTTACTTACGTTTATAGGATTATCAAATTTATCTCTTGGCATTTTTTCCTGAACATAATTTAATTTATTTAATTCATATAAAATCCAGTTCATATCTTGACCAGAGAATACATAGTCGTTTATCTTATCAGGTGGTAATGACTTATTATTAAGGACATAATTTGTTATATAATGTATTTTATCCATATTAATAAGTTTTAAACCTCGTTTAATATATAAATACTCTTTTAAATCTTTTACATATGCTCTATCTGATGAAATATTTTTTAATTCTGATGGAGGTACCTTGTATTTTTTAGCATTACCACCTGCTGCACCATCAAGTAAAATTGCTAAAGGTCCTTTTTCTGTTATTGGGCTACCGTCTTTCTCTATCAACATACCCTTGCTATCTCTTTTGATTGATAAAAAGTTAGAACCTATATATCTATCACGACCATCAGTATAAGCTTTAGTATGTGTTTTTGCCACAAGTTTTATCATACTATCTAAATTTACCTTTCTAGGCTTTCCATCTATATCTCTAACTATAAATTCCTCTTTCTTTTCTTTCATTTCTTTTTCAATTTCTATTTTATCTTTTTGTGCTTTCTCATATGCCTGATTATATATAAATTTACTAAGATCAAGTTCATTTTTTCTTGGATATTTACCATCATTATATTCACGTTCTGCTGTAGCAATATCTGATAGCCTATCTTTATATTTACCAAAGACTTTATAATCATCTAATTTTAAATATGGATCAAGCATTGCGTCTTTATAATCCTCAAGATGAGGTTTTTGTTGAGCTGATAATTCTTCAATTTTCTTTGTATTGTTAAGAACTCTTTCAAACATTGAAGTAGGACTTAAAACTTTCACTGGAACTATTCTTTTAATATCACCATCTTTTGTAGTAACATATTTTTCTGTCCTTATTGTTTTGGCAGTAACTGAATTTGGTCTTCCAGCTTGAATATATCTATGCATCTTTGTCATATCATCTGGATAATTCCAAGCCCAATCTTTCCTTAAATAAGGATCTCTAAGAGTAAGTATATCTACTTCTTTATCTTCTTCCAATATCTTTGCAATTTTCATATCATTTGCACTTAATTTAAATTCACTTTCAAGATAATTTACAAACATTTCAAAGTCTTGTCTGGTCATATCTTTCATATCTTTGGCTTTCATATTAAGATCGGATTGCATTATTCTAAACAAATCTAAATAATTTCCACTCCATCTACCATTTGTACTAACATGAAAATCTACAAATCTATCTTTTAATACTAAATCTTCTATATATGGCTGTTGTTTTGGAAACTTTTTTAAAGCATCTTTAGTGGATATCTGTTCAGCCATTTGAACTGGGAACATTTCTTCAACTACTTTATGTCCTTCTTCTGCAATTCTTTCATTTAAATTTATATCTTCTAAACTTTTTTGTATTTTTTCTGGTAATTCTCTTTTAACTTCTTTAACTGCTGCTTCTGATGTTTCATAAAACTTAGTAGTAAAATCCATATATCTTCTATAATTTTCTGGAGTAATAGACTTAACTCTGTCATTATTATTATAACTACCAACTATTTTTTTAGCATTACCACCTCTTTGTTTATATAAATCTGATAACTTGCTCTGAAGAGATTGATTTTGTGGATCTAATCGAAGCTCTATCTCTTTTTGTTCAATTAATCCTTGAAGTCTATCGTGTTCTTTATATAGACTCTCTAAATTTGTAGATTTTACTAAAGGATTATCTCTCAAAACTGGGAAAGCCAACCACCACATATCATATAAATTGTCTATACTCTTTTTTAATTCAATTCTTTCGTTAGTTGTAGTTTTTATTCCTAATCTATCAAAAAATTCCAATGTTTTATCTTGTGCTCTTTTTTTATTTAGTCTGTGCAATACAGTTCTTTTAGGAGCAGTTTGTCCTTCTGGTAAGTTTGCTTCTATTTCTCCCAATTTAATAGCATTGTTTTCACGTATAGACTGTCTAATTATTTCCATAGCTGGTTCTCTTAATCCATGTTTAGTCATTACTTCTCGAAAACCTTCGCTAGAATGTAATGCTAAATAGTTTGCTAAAGCTCTGTGTGTATGCATTCTAAATAATTCTGGGGTTGAACCTATCTTTTTAAGTTCTCTAGCTGATACGTGTGTTAAGAACAAATTATGATAATCTAAATCTACGCCTCGTAATTCTCTCCCAATTTCACTATTGCTAATAGCTTTGGTAAGAGGTTCAATCATCTTAATTATAGATTCACTCTCTGGAAGTATTTCTGTAAATTCTTTTGGATTAAGATTCAACTTACTAAGATTTTCTCCTAATATCTTCCAACCATCTTCAACCCCTTTATACTGATCCATATATCTATTAACAATTTCTTGAGCTGAAGGTTGATCAGGAATTCTACTTTCTTTTCCTCTTAATAATAGTTGAAAATTCTTTGTATCTGTTAAGAAAGGAATTTGTTCAACAATTTTATCCCATGGAGTATCTACAAGATTCATTGGTTTTCCATCTTTTTTAAGATTAAAATGTTTAAGAAGTTGATTACGTAATATTTCACTATATCCATCAATTTCTTTAACTTTAACAGCATCTACAAGTTCATTAGCAATGATTTCAGAATCTCTATCAATTCTTCTTGCTCCCTTTTCTCCAGGTACTGCATTTGATATTTCAACTCCTTCTCCAAAATCTGTTTTTCCTTGCTCAATTAATGAATGCATACGCATAAAAGCTTTTTTACCAACATCTGCCATACCCAAAGAAGAGAATCCTTTACCAGAATTCTGAGCTTGTTTAATATTTTCTAAAGGATTTAAAATATGATAAGATGTTGCTAGGTCAGCTTCTTTTACTGCTCCAGTTAATCGTGAGATTTCATTATGATCATCAAAGCTTTTCATTACTTCAAAAGGATTATTATTTTTATTATGAGCAAATTGAACCTCTTTCCTACCAAAAGAATCATTCCATTCTTTACCCATTATAAATATATTTGCTTTATCACCATCATTATCAGCACCAGACATCATTCTTTTATTAAATGCATCTACTACTATAGATAATCCCTTTCTTCCTTCTATGTATCCTTTCATTTTCCATATTCTAACATTGCTTATAGAATTTACAGGATCTCTTTTACCACTAAATCTTACATTCTCTAATACTTCTTTGTAAGTTTCTCCAGTCTTTATAGCTGGACTATTCATTAACCAATTGGTATTATTGTCTCTCATTTCAGTTAAATTATCAAAATATTCTTTTCCTGTTAATACTTGAATTATATTATCCTGTTTATCACGAATTGGTACTTTTATTACACGAGCTAAACCTTCTGACATTAAAAATTCATCATGTTTTATATTGAATTTTCTTTCTGTGATAGGATCATATTCCCTTAAAAGAACAGTAGCAGAATGTTTTATTCTAGGACTATTCATTCTTTCAGTTGTATACAACTTCAAAGCTGCTTCTACGAATGCTCCGTGCCTTGCAAGAGTTTGGTGATGATAGCCTGACATTTCTAATTGTTCTTTAGTCTCGTATAAATCTCTTAAATTAATTTCTGCAAGTTCTAACTCTGAATACATCTCTATCTTTTTTTGGAAATCTACTTCACTTGATAAGCTATTAGTTTGTTTAAATACCTGTTTAAGGATAGATGCAATAGATTGTGTATGTTCTTTTTTATAATAATTATTTTTTGTATAATCATTAAGTTGATTAATATTAATATCGTCTATATCTAAATTCTTTCTACTAAATGCTTTTCTATCATTAACAACATCTTTTACAAACTTTCTATTTGCTTTCTCAGTTCCTTGCATATCCTCTACTAATAGCTTTTCTAACATATCCATGTCCATATTAGTCTTAGTAGCTAAGTCAAATATAGGTTTAGATATTCTTATGTTTCCTATCTTTGTAAAGTCTTCTTTAGCACCACTATTAACATATATATCATCTATTCTAAACTTATATAAATTATTTTCTTGTAGTTCTTTTGCTTTAAATCCTTCTGGATATGTTATGCCAGCTTCAATAGTATCTGGTTTAAATCCTTCTCTAAATTCAAGTTGATCTTTTTCATTTATTCTACCTTCTTTTGGAGTAGTCATATGATTTATCATTAATACATCATTATCTCTCATCCATTTAGCATAAGCTGGATCTGCAGCAACAAGCAAATGCTTTAAAGATATCTCTCCCTTTCCTGGATTGATAAAAGAAGGTATATTAATAGTAGTTTTAATACTACCGACATTTGTATTTTGTCCATCAATTTTAGCAATTTCTTTAATCATCTCAGGAACAGTTAAACTAATACCATCCCAATCTGCTTCACGAGAAAGAATTAATTTAGCTTCTTTAGGATTATTCATGCTACCATAAGGGATTTTACCGTGTGTGTTCTTCATCCACACCATATTAGCAGAACCAGTGTTTGTTAAGCTATCTAAAGGAACATCCCATCTCTTATGAGACTGTTTCTGAAAGAACTCTTCCTTATATTGTTCCTTCCAGTATGGTTTCGACTTTTGATCTGCGTATTTTGAATAAAGAGCAAGCCAATCAATCTGTAATTGTTCTAAATCAGTTTTTCCCGTCAGTTTATTTTTCTTTCCTACGCCCCCTTCTTCTCTGATTGCATTCCCTAATTCAAAATCGAACTCTCTATCTCTTATTGTCAGAGCATCTTTTCCATCAACTGTTTGATATCTGAACCCTTTTGGCTGTAAAACAATTACATTTTTTACACCAGCCATAGCACCAGCTTTTGCCCCCGCTTCATCTGCTCCTGATTGTCCTCCAGTTCTTATTTCTTTTATATTCAATTTTTTCTTAACTTCAATTAATAAACTTGAGACATATCTATCTAATGATTTTTGTGTCCAACCAGTGCCAGTTCTATCAGTAAATTTCATAAATTTATTAATACTATTACCAGCAATATTAAGTATTATGCCATCTTTTAATTTTTCTTTTCCAGCATGTTTTACAATATGATCAACTATTTTATTAGTATGTTCTTTTAATGAAGTTGATGATGGATTAATTCCTATAAAAGAGTTCTTTCCATTTTCAGATTCTCTTGAAAACTTTTCAGTAAGTCTCATACCAGCACTTTTTGAATCAACAGATATACCAAGAGTAAAATCTGTAGGACCATTAGGATAGCCATAACCTGTTGCATTTCTATAGGTTCTATTATGATATCTTTTTACAAATTCTTCTCTATCAGATTTATTTTTTCCTCTAAATACTTTATTAGTCTTCATATTGATTATCTTATTATTATTAAAATAATTCATCATAATATAAGGACTAATATGTTTTTCACTATCTTGAGTTAATTTTATTTTTTGAAATACCCTTGAGTTAGGATCGTATTCTGGATTACCTCCTGGAAAGAATTTACGTAATTCTTTAAAATAAGGCTTCATTGGTATTTCAATACCATAAGGTAGTTTTAAACGTTTACTAAATGATGATATAGATTTATGAAGATCATTTTCTGCCCACTCTAGTATTGTTAATGGATTTTTATAATAGTTATAAGCTTTTTTACCAGATAAGTTTTTTCCATCAGTCATTCCCATGAATCTTAATCGCCATATATATTTCCCTACAACTGAATCTATCATTTCTTGACTAGGATTTTTCTTTCCTATACTTTTATCTTGTTCTCGTATTTTATTATATATAAATTTTCTTTGTTTTTTAGTTAAAGTATTTTTACCATCTGCCCTTAACCAAGGATATTTTAATAATACAATTCTACCTGTATCTCCTTGTCCGCCATAAAATAAAAGTTTCTTTTTAGCAAACTCTGGAATTCCTTGTTTTTCCCAATATTTCATAGAAATAAAAGGTTCTCCTGCACTATTAGATGCTAATGGCGGTATATATCTTATTTGTTTTCCATCTGCAATTCCAACTCTTTGTATTATTTCTGAAGTGCCTTTTCCATATTGAGCATCTATTGTATTTTTAAATCTATTAATTACATTAGATGTTCCATCAGGTTCAGTCTCAGGCATTCTAGAAAGCTTAACTTCTTTTGTTTCAATTTGATTAGCAGGTTTTTTAGATTCGTTTACTTTATTGTAAGTAAATTGTTTTTTAGTTCTACTGTTTGTTTTTGTATTAAATATCATTTCCTGTTGAAGAATTTGACCAGTTCCTGGCCCAGTAATAAATTGATTAGTTACTACATTAAAAGAACGTCTAAGTTCTTTTGTATCAAACCTAGTTATATTTTTAGGATTTACCATAAATTTTGAAACTTGATTTAAAAATGTATTGAAATTTCCTTCTGCTCTTTCTACAGCTTTAATTAATTTAAGATTAGCTGCTGGAGCAGTTCCTTTAAATTCTCCTATCTCTACCATCGTTTCAGCAGCATTACGGAAACTGTGTGTTGTTATACTTTCAAAATCATTTGTAGAGTGTAATTGTTGATTTAAATCGATAATAGAATCATTATTATATAAATCTAACATATGTTTAGTAATTTTATTTATATCATATTTACTTACATTATTTGATATTTCACTTAATTTAAGTTCTACTTCTCTTGGATCTAATTTATACCAGTCTACTTCCATGTTGGTTAATTCTTTTCCAAAGGTTGCACGCATTGCATTATAAAATTCTTCACTCTGAGGACCTTTATCCATGTATTCTATACCCATTTTATCTGCAACCTTTTTAGTTGCTTTCATTGCAGCTTCCTGTTCTGCTTCGCTCATAGATTCAAAAAACAATCTTGGATTTGCATCAAACATTCTATCTTGAGATCTACGAACAGAATCAAAGTATCTCATTATATATTCTTGAGAATTGGTTTCTAATTGTTTAAATTTAGGTAACCCTTGAACATATTTTTTAGCTCGTGTGGTATTCATAGTAGGTTTAATTAAATGAGATCTATTTATAATAAATTGATTAGCTCTAGTTCTCCATAATGGTTGTTCACCTGCAGAGAAAAACATACCTAATAATATTTCATATATCTGCTCTGGTAAAGGTAAATCATGTGAAGCAGTTGTTGCATATCCATATCCTGCACCAGCCATAGCTTTTAATAGTGTATCTACTTGTTGTTCTTTAATGTCAGCCATTCTTTGTGTTTCAGTTTTAGCCATTCTTTCTTTTTGGACCTTTGTATACTTTTTACCTTTTGTATACTGACGAAATCTATCGCTTTGTAACATCTTTGTTACAGCTGCATCACTGTATAGTTTTTCAGAATGTTGCCTTAGATATTTATCTGCAAAAGGTCTTGTCACTGGATTCTTCATAAGATTTGATACACTAACTGCAGTGCCAATCCCTCTAAACACAACACCTGCAATACCCATATGCATAGCACTTTCCATTGTTTGTTTCCATCCGCCTTCATTTCCTGAAGCCCAAGGGTGATTAGATGCAAACCCAGCTAGACCTAAATGAGCACCTCCATGTCCTAAATGAATAATATTTCTAGCAATATTTGCACTCATTGCTCTTGATTGAATACCACGTGATACACCTAGATTTGTCAATGTTCTTTGTAAATTTTTCCTTGTTACCCCTGTGGTATTTTTTAATAATTTAGCACCTTTATCCATAAAGTGGTCAGCAAATTGCATAGGAAGAGAACGTATGCCATATAAAGGCTTTGTAGGATTTAATGGATCCATCAGATCAACCATTTTCTTTTTATTACCATCCCACACTTGTAATGGTTTTCTAAAACTTTTTACCCCAGTTGTTTTTACTATTTTATTAGCTAATTTATGAGATGCCATCCTAGTTACATTTTGACCCTTCATTGCAGCCTTAGACACTGGGGATAAAATTTTACGTGCTGCAAGTCCTATTTTTCCAAATCTACTTGCAGCAACAGCTTTTCCGCCTGGAACAGGAGCAACCAAACCCAAAACTCCAATAATAATATCTGGGACAAATCCTATTAAATGGCCTACACTTCTAACTATTCTTTCACCGCTTGTATCTGCCTCTGGAGCATTAGCAACATTAAATGTAGTAAAACCTTCAAACATACCACCAATCATTTGATGTGACATTTGAAGTATACTAGTTTCACCATGTGCTAAATCTCTTTGAAATGGAACGTCTGCTTTCTTGAATTGGGATTCTAAATGATCAACATCCTCTTCTGTAAACATAGAAGGATTTTTTTCATACATAACAGCAGACCTATAAAGATAGTCTTCTGTAGTCATACGACCACTCTTTACAGCTGCTTCCAACTGTAATAATGTTTTATTCTGTGTTGCCATTAATAGTTAGCTCTTGGAAGTTTTCTTTGGCTTCTAATCGCTTCAGGGTCTGATTGTAATCTTTCAATCTCACCTTCATAAAATTCTATATAATTATCTATTTTAGCAACATCAACATCTTCTTGTAGCCACTTCTCAGCTGTCCTGTAATTCTTTAAAGTTGAAATAGCTGTAGTAGCTTGATCTATAGCTTGCTGAACACCTTCGCCATCTTGACCAAAGTAAGCCCAGGATTGTACGACATTTCCTCTATTGTCTTTATAGAAATCATGATTCACTTCAAAAGCAGCCATTGCTGTATCATATTTTTCTTTTCTTGCAGTATCTGTAAACCAATCCCATACTCCATAACCACTAAAAAACCAATTGTCGTGTTGACCATACTTCTCTGCTTGAGCAAAATCGATGTCTGCTGTTTCTGCTAAAAACCCTGCTTGTTCTGCTGCTATAGAAGCCTCAAACATACGGCTATCTTTAGCTATCTCTGCAGCATGTGATTGCAATGCTTGCTGATTAACAAGCATTAGAGCTTGTTTTTCTTCCCAAGTTGGTTCTGTTATTGTCTTTACAAGACCACTAAAAGAATCAATAGCTTCTCTTAATGCAATTAAATTATCTCTATCCATTATTGATACCCTCCTAAATTAGCTTGTGTATTAATAGTTTGTGTTGGAACCTTATATCCACGTTCCATAGCCACTCTTTCAATATCCAATAAGCCTGCTTGCACATCTCTTAATGCACTTTCAGCTCCTCTTTGAATACCCCAGAATTGCTGTTTAGCACTTGCTTCTAATCCCATACCTTTTAATTGGTAATCTTTTTCTACTGCTGAAGCTGCTGTTTCTACTCCTCCTCCATAAGATAAATTAGATCTACCTACTTCTCCTATAGCACGAGTTCTATCAGCTGACCATTGATTCATAAGAGAATCTCTTTGAATACCTAATCCTTCTCTAGCATATTCTGCTGTCTGTGCCCATTCTTGTTTTATATCTCCAGCTGCACCCATTAATGAGGTTTGTGTTTTAAGTGCAAAAGCTTTTTCTCTTCTTCTTCTTTTTCTTTCTTGTCTTCTAGCTTTTCTAGATTGAAAGAATCCTGATACTAAACCTACTCCTGCAAACACTGCCTGTGCTGTTGTTGCTGCTGCCATCATTGCTCCTGGCATTATTTACCCCCTTCATTATTATCTAATGGAACAAACTCTAATCCTTCATCTGTAATACCATTTAAGGCATCTAACAAAGAAAAGTTTTCTCCTAATTTTAATCCTGCTTCTTCTAAAAGTGGATCAGGTTTATCATGTTCTGGCACCCATCCGTGACCTCCCTTTTCATCAAAGTCTTTATCTAGCTTATTTTCTATGCTATCTTGCCTTGCTTTTTCAGATTCCATTTCTTTTTGAAACCAAGGATCAACTTCTTTTGGTGCTCCATATAATTCCCCTGGTTGTCCTGTGCCTTCTAGCATAGGATCTCTAGGAATATTGAGTGAGTCCATAACTGCTTCTTTTTCTAAATTCTTTTGATACTCTATTTGATCAGCGTTAAGTATTTCATCTGTAACAGCTTCTTTTATTTCATCATATAATATATTATTCTGCTGATATTCTTTATTTACAACGCCTTCTCTGTCTTTAAATGGATTTACTTTTCCATGAACTGCTGGATCATACACCTTCAAAGAATCAGCTACTGCTTTTAATCTATCTCTTTCTTTATTAGCCATTCATATTCTCCTTTATTTTTTCTATAGCTTCTACAAAATCCTCCACTCTAACTGGTGTTTGCTCTTTCCAGTTAGAAGGTTCTTTATCAGGTGGATTCTTATATAATAATTCTTGTATTGCAGCATCGTATTGTTTGTTTTTTAAACATCCCCATGTAGCTGGAAATTTCTTATGCCAACTTCTACCTAATTGATAGTTAACAGATATTAGTGCTATTTTAAAATCTTCATCTATTAAGTTTAATGATTTCATTTGTTCACCTGCTCCATCTAAAGCTGTTTTAATATCTTCTTTAAACCAATCATCAATAACTCTCTTTGGTACTAAAGACTTTACAGGATATTTTTCCTGCTCTTCTTTAGTAAGAAGATGCCCAATACCACAAGTAGGCTTACCTAATATATCCAAGTAAACACTTTGTTTATATCCTTCTCTAAGCTTAATATGCTCAAAAAGCTTTTCCATAAAAGCATCTTTCTTTCTTCCAAACCAAGGTATCATTATAAAATCCCTGTGCCTTTAAAAGCAGGCATATTAACTACCTCTTTAGCTTTTTTTATATTTTCATCATCTGGTTTAGCATAGTTATCAGGATCAAATAAAGGGTTATAGTCTTTATTATCTTTTAAATTGTCATCATCTGATGTTTTTTCTTCTTTAACCAATTTATCTTTATCAACAGGTTTCGGAGGACCGTATACTTCATTACTATCTATTCTATCACTATAGTCTTTTTCTTGCTCATAAGTAACGTAACTATCTTGCACTATACCTTGAAGTTTTGCAGTTACTGGTTGTGGTCCTACTACTTGAACAGTTTCTCCATTGGCATTAATTTTATAATTTGTAACTGATTTAGTTAATAATTCAACCAAATCATTAGGATCTGCTCCTCTTGATACTGCTCTATCAATTCTTCTTAAAGCTTGAGGCAATTTACCTTTTTTTAATTTTTTAGCTATTCTACGTGCTTTTCTATCTGTTTTAGTGGCTTTAAGTTCTTGAATGCCTTTAACCATATCAACACCAATTTGCCCTGCTTCCCAACCTGCTCTTGCTCCTTCAAATGCTGATGCTGCATCATACATAGCTCTATTAAAAGGATCGTTTTCAGCTTTCATTTGCTGATTATAAGCATCTTCAGCAACATCCTTATCAAATTGTTTCATTATTAAATCTACTCTACTAGCCATTATCTCTCTCCAATTCAGTTTTAAACCATTCTTTTCCTATTTTATGATAAGAATAATACTTATCACCATCTTTTACAAGCTTTGTATCTCCTTCTGTTCCTTCACTTGGGGTAGGTTTTCTTTCAAATTTAGTGCTTACTGCTGCTTGTTGTCTTACTTCTGTTGCAATACTTCTAGCACTTTTACGCCCACCACCAAGACCTTTTCTATCCTTTTCAGGTTTAAGAGTATTAGTTAAGTTAGAATAAAAATCTGGTAATTTTGCTTCCTTTGCCATTATCTTATACTCTTCAATCTATATACTATTTGTATATCATTAACTTCAAAATTAGTTCTTTCAGAATCTGCTTTAACAAATTTTAACCCAAATGATTTAACTCTTTTAAAGTCGTCATGAACATCTGTTGATACACTTCTAATTTTTATTTTAGCAGTTCTATATGTTGTATCATTAGTTCCTGATAAAGTAACTAAATCATGTTCAATTGCTGATCCACCATCATTTGTATCTGTAAATCCTTTAACAACAATACCATCTCCATTTTTATAGCTTATATAAATAGTGCTGATATTTTTATCTTGATTTGGTAGATCCATAGTATATGCTGGTGTAGTTAATTCTAAACTAAGATTACTAGAACCTTCTAATAAACCAGCCTCAGGATTCCAATAACGTAATTCTTGATTACTTCCAATTCTTTCATACCAAACTAATTTACCATCATTTAAATTAACTAAATTTGTAATACTATTGCTAGTGCATTTAGCTTTCCCTCTAACAAAAGATAAAGATTTTAAATCAATTTCTAAAACATTGTCAGAACTTCCATCGTAAGAAGTATTCGTAACAATTAATGTTTGTTTTTCTGGAACATATCCCAATTGTGCATTATCATGGTAATAATCAGTTCCCCAGTCTTTTAATTTCTTTTGACCATTTTCTCCTATTGTTAAATCTCTCATTGATTCACCGTCATATACAAACAAACCATATTTATTAAACCATGCTACAAAACCTTCTGCTTCAACTACATGATAATCTTTTTCACATCCTTTAAAATGTAAAGTTCCTTCTAAAAATTCAATATCTCTACTAACGTTAATGATATATAACGTATTACGTTTAAATTCAAGTAACTTACTTCCAACTGAAGCTAATTTAACTATATCATCACCATCGTTTATTTCAACATCTAATCTTCTTTCAAATTCAAAATGATCAAATTCATTTACTAAAGATTTTAAAACAGTATCATTAGCTGTTTGTAGTTTATTATTAGTATCGTAATACATTATATTGCCGATATATGCTCTACGATTTATTATTGTAGAGGTTTTAAAACTTGTTCCAGCTCTACCCATAACATTTCTATTTCTATCAATATGGGGCTCATCTGTTGGCAATGATTGAACATTTTGTATTCCAAGTATCTTCATAGCTGCAGAAGATGATGCACCCCAACTTCCTCCTGTTTGATAAAAATATTTATCATTATCTCCAGTTCCTGATAAAGCTGCACATGTTCCATCTCCATCTTCATCATCGTGTGTAGTAAATCCAAATGCAATCCAGTTATCGAATCCTCCAATTCTATATCCTTTTTCAAAATCAACTTCAAAGAATAAATACTTTTGTCCAAAGTTAGTTTGAACTGAAGATGTATAATCTTCTGCTATTGCCCAATAGATATTAATACCAGTTTGTCTTGGATTATCTGGTAATCTTCCAATAAATGCATAATTAAATGTTTTTTTAGTATCAGCTGTTACAGTAGGTTGAGATATATACCCAACATGAACAAGGTCTGATTCTTGATCTCCATAAACATTAGAAGCAAATATTGCAATTCTTTTATTAGAAGCACCAGTATATGCAAAAATACTAGCACCTGCATCATCACTAGTGTCAGTTGCAGGATCTAACCAAGCCCAAAAACCTAAAGTTCCATAACCTGTTGCAAATGCAGAATGTCCATCTAAAGCATCTGATAAAGTTGCTAAAGTATCAGTCCCACTTGGAGTTATAGTATTTCCTGAAACAGTCCAACTTGCTATATCTTGATTAAATACAAGTTCTGATCTATTTGCTAAGAAAACTGTAGGGGATATATCTTTAGTATCATATCCATAACCATCAGGAGTTTCTGTTGCATCTCCTAATAGTGGTGAAAGATATTGATTAGCTACCTTAAATCCATTAACTTGCTTAAGGATAAGAACAGGAACATCAGCTGCCACAGCTCCATAGGTAAAAACTTTATCAAGATATCCATACCATTTATTTTGATTTTGTGGACCTCCAGCAGTAACACTGTAATCATGTGCAGAAACTCTAACTTCACCATCAACTGCATAGTAATCAACCTTTGCTGCTGCACTTCCATAATCAATGTCTGAACCAGTTTCATATGCTCCGTCTGTTCTATCAAATACTTTAACTTTTGTATTACCTATATCGTTAATTAATAACATTTCGGTATTAGCCAAAGCTCCATCAGCTGGATCTCTATCTGAATTAAAATGAAATAATCCATTACCATGGTTAATAGCACTGGCAAACTGTTCTTCATCAGCACTGCTAACATGTGGTAAGTTTTTAACCGAACCTAATACCTTTAGAGTTCCAGGTCTTTCAACAGAAAATCCGTCAATAAGCTGGAACTCATTTACTAGTAAGTCTCTAGCATTGGTATTGTCGTTTAAACCGCCACTAAAATTTGTTAAGTTTAATACTTTTTTGGGCACGACTTTTCATTCCTTTTTTTAGTTTAGTTTTTTTGCCTTTTTTAAGATTATGCATTCTTCTATCCTTGTCTATGTTTGTCTCCATCCAAGGATTACCTTTTAATGAATTTGTTGTAAATATCTTACTCATTACCGTCTATTATCTCTCCCCATACTGATGTTTTACCATCAAATATTTCTACTACTTCTACTTTAAATTGCTCATTGTCAAACCAATCAACAATAGCAAATGCATGAACCCAATTATGTAACCTACCTTTAAGCCACTTATTGTTTTCATGAGACATATCTTTTAAACATCCTAAAGACCAAGCTCCAATAGTTCCGCCTAACTTAGTCTGCGTATGTCTTTGAACATCGTGAGTATGTCCATAAATCACGTTCTCCCCATATGTTTCAAGATGCTTTTTAGCATGATACATAGTTGCAAATGCACCATGGAAAAAAGTAAGCTTTCCAACTTGTATAGGAAGATTATATTCACTATACTTGTATCCTCTTTCTTTTATTTTACACGCTTTATAAAAAGAGTGATCAACCATATAAGGATACTTAGTAACAAAATTATCCAACCAGAGATCATGGTTACCTTGTAATAGATACTTTTCTTTACATCCCACTTCTTTAAGGACTTCATCCCAAACATCTAATCCCTCGTTTACTAATTTTATATCTTCATTGATTAACGGTAATTGGTATTCTAATGGTGGTAATTTTTTATCTTTATACCTCCATGCTGATACTGATTCCCATTCACCAACATCTCCTAAATTTACAAATACATTAGGTTTTACTTTCTTAATTGCTTTAATTACACAATTAACTGCAGCTTTATCCTCCAACGGATAATGCTGGTCTGGTATTATGATACCACGTTTTTTTACTTTCATAAACCTCCCTAAGCTGATCTTTTAACTTTTTCTAGGCTGCGCATTCCCCCAAGCCCCAGCATACCAAAAAGTACGGTGGTTAGAGTGCCCATGTCAAACACAGGCAACTCTACTGGATTCCCACTAGCATAGAATATAAAGGTTAATAAAGGCTGTATGATAAAGTGATATGCAAGTGCTGTGGAACAAACCCATCCTGTGAAAGGTCTCCAACCACTTACGAACTTGGACGTATGTCCTGCTTCTACTTTATTAACTTCGAGTTGAGCTTTGTTGATTTCATTAATCATCATAGCTTTCTCTTCTTTATCTAAGGTAAATCTATCAACATTGTCTGATACTTTGTCAATTATTTTACCAACTATGTCTAATTTAGGCATCTTTACATTCCTTGTCGCAATCGTCAATTCCTTGTAAATATCCTTGTTTTCCAACAATCATTGATTTAACTTCTGACAATTTCATTTGTGAATCTTGTATAAGTTTCACAAGGTCATTATGTTGTTCTATTAAAAGATCTAGCTCTTTCATAGCTTTCTCTTTTAGATCTGGATTTACGTTTACTTCCTTTTTTGCCATTTGGCCTCCTGGTTATGATTTAACTTATCGAACATCACTGTTCTTTTTTCGGTATCCACGAATTTTCTTTTCAAGATTCTTTAATCTTTTTCGAATCTTACTTTTCATTTTACCAAAACGTTTGTATCCCATGTATTCTATCTACCCTTTAGTTTTGTTCTATTAGGTAGTGCTTTTTTACGTCTAGCAGATTGCTTTTTAGCAGTTGCTCTATTTTTTTTCCAAGCAGATTTAATCCAACCTCCTATGCCTTTGCCTTTTTTAGCTGGCTTAGCTTTTGTTTTAGGTTTCTTCAATGCAGTAGAATATGATCTACCATTGATTTTAACTGTTTTCTTTCCTGCTTTTCTAGCTGCTGCGATCTTAGACTTAGTTGATTTAGCTCCTTTAGAACCTTTAGCGTATACTGGATAAGTACCACCTTTGGTCTTTTTCAATGCTTTAACATCTTTTTTACGAGTTATTTTTCTTCCAGTCTTCTTCTTTCTATCCGCTCTATTCGTCTGTCTTATAGACTTTTTTAAGGCTCTTTTCTTTTTTCTAGCCATTTTCTTTTTTTTCTTAGGTCTCCCTACTTTACTTCCATATGTGCCTGCTCCTTTTGGCATCTTATGCTCCCTTCTTTTTGTTGCACTTGCATTTAGGTAAGTATTTACCTAACTTGTCCATATAACCATAGTGACATATTGACCAATACATCATGTTACCCATGATTAATCCTATTAAAAATTTTAACATCATTTCTCCTTTTTTTTATTTTGGGATTTAAATCCTTGGGCTCTTGATCTTGCTGCCCCTTTTTTAATATTGGATTTAGCCCATTTTTTAAATTTTGATACATTAGCTTTTCTATTTTTTTTCAGCTGTTTCAAAATTGCCTTATGATTTTTTTGTCTTCTTCTCACACTACTTGGATTAAACCAGTTCGAAGGTGAATAGTCACTATATTTATCTGCCATTTTACTTTCTCCTAGTATATCAACCAGTTAAAACCAGTAGTTGCTTCATAGCTTTTGATATCATACATGTTAATATAACGACTTTGGATGAAAATTCCAAGCTTTTTATTTAATTTCCATCCTAATACTAAACCTGCATCATAGTCCATTCCATACTTAGCAGAATCATAATTAAATGAATAATCTGACATTCCTTTATTATAAGGATATGCAGTAGCCCACATATGAATCCAACTGTTCTCTAGGTATTTATAATAATCCATTCCTATGGATAATGCTAATTCATGTTGATATCCAAGATTACGAGCATACTCTTCATTGTAATCATCTACTATATCACCATATACTTCAGTATAGAATTGTTCATCGGTAGTAGCTACAAGATTTCCTTCAGCATCCCACCATAAATAATCGTAATACTGATAACCATATTGAGTATATTGCAACTCCCAGCTATCTGTATATCCTTTATCGTAAGCAAATAACCAAAAGGGGATATACTCACTAATGTCTATACCTTGTTCATCCCACCATAAATCAATAGGTAGGAAGTCTAAATATGCTG
>CAYFGZ010000049.1:0-13972 GCA_964342575.1 uncultured Nisaea sp.
CACTTGCAACACTCTGAGTGATCGCTGATATAGTAGGATCTTTAGTAAAACTCTTGCCTGAAGAAAATCTGTTTGATGTTAAAGATGATTTAGTAACTTCTATATACCAAGTGGTGTCAGCAGGAAACGTGTTGTAGTTTGTCTCAGATCCGTTAAATACAATATTAGGAATGCCTGTGTTTGTTGGTGTCCCAAAAGATGATGCTGTTACCTCATTAGTACCATCCGATTTCATAATCTTAATACTATTTATAGAAGAAGCATCTGTCCCAAAATCGGTTCCTGTTAAGGTAAGGGTTCCGCCATCTTCTGTACTGTTTTCATAAGTATTCAACTCCCCAGATACAGCAGTAATCGTTGGTGCGACTGATACTGCTTGCCATGCGGTTGAACCAGTAGAAATGTTGTCCATCGCAAGAACAAAGTTGTTCGTGGATGCTCTTACTTTTGGCAACAAAATAGTATTACCAGATGTACCAGTTGTACTATTAATGACTACATGCTCACCATCAGCTACAGTAGTAAGCGTAAGGTTGCTTCCATCAGCTGATGTAATAGTATTGCCCGAAGCTACTGTGGAAAGATCCTTCCACTCATTTGCAGTAGTTCGTATATACATCTTGTTGTCAGTAGTATTATAATACTGATCACCAGCTGCCAAAGCATTACCTTCATTGTCTAGTGAAGGCGCACTACTCTTAGGCCCGAGATAGTTATGCCCAAAATGTATATTGTTTATCTCTCGGCTTCTAACTACAGATCCTATGCCACTATAAGTAACACTCACAGGTCCTGACACACTACTGGCTGTAATGATAAAAGCACGATCATAGTCTACATAAAACTTGGACGCACTATCTACAGCAGCCACAGTTGCAACAAGCGTGTACCCACTGATAGCAGGTGCTGCATTACTTGAGGCAAAGTTAGCCTGAGCAGGGCGTTCAGCCAAGTATCCTATTTTATAAGCCGTACCACTAGCTGCCGTAGTAGCAACTAAAGCAACAGACTCATTAGTAATAGAATTTAAATTCCACGTACTCCCGTCTACATCCAGACGTGCGTCAATTTGTGGGAATACCTCTGTAGTCGGATTAGGATTTGCCATAGTCTAGTATCAATCAAAGGTGAATTTCAATTCGCCAGCGTTAAACTTAGGTGCCGGATCCCCATTATTTACAGTCTTTGCAAATTGTAACTGGGCCTGCAAAACAAGGTTGCCACTCGTAGAAGCATCAAATAAACCTACATGAGTAATAGAACCCCAGTTGGCACTTGGGGTACCAAATGTTATGATATTAGTATTAGCAACTGAGTAGGTATTTGTAGCTAATGTTTTTGTCCAGGAACTTGAATTCCGAGTAACACCTATTCTAGCATATCCAGTCCCAGATGTACTAACTTCAGCCCCGCCTGCACTAGCTTCATCATAAGCCGATGTAAGTAAGGCAATATGCCAAGTACCTGTTTGTGAATATAATGTTGCCCTAAAAAGATGGTCAATCAATGCACCTTCTAGGTAATTAGTCATTGCACTCATAATTTATCTCCTTTACGTTTTAACTTTTGAAGTGCTTGAACAAAATAAGGATCTTTAAAATAGCCACCATAGGCCGCCAACTTTTTTAGCTCTTCTCGCCAAAATGGATCAAGCTGTATCCACTCATTGTAATACATCTCAGCCCGTTGTTGACCTCTTGGATTATTTCTAAGCATGGCCCACCAGATGTGCGTAGGTATATTATCATATACTTCAGCTTCTCCGTGTACCTTAAGAAGTTTGTTGAGGTATTCTCTACTTTTTATTTCACGTTTGCCAAGTGCTATTGCTTTAAGCTGGCTTTCTTTGTCATCTTGTGTAGCCGATGTAATCTCTAAATACATCTGCCTAGGCGTAATTTCATTAGCATGAAACCTAAGAATAGCACCTTCCACTTGACTTGTCAAGTTTTTTCTTTCAATGCTTCCTGCCTGCTTTGCAAATTTTTCCCCGGCTTTCCAGTCTCTCCATCCTGGCCGTGTAGCACCCATGAATCTACGAGAGCCGGCAAACTTCATCATATTATCAACCGCACTTTTTTGTGTCTCAGTAGGTATTTCAAAAGGCACACCTACAAAGTAACTCAGCGGATTCGCCGCAAAATACGACCCTGCTGCCTCTTGCATTCTTGCAGGGCTGCCCCCTGTCAACTCTCCAAGTCGAATAAAAGCACCATGTGTCTCACGACCACCGGTTAACTTTGTATTTATCTCATCTTTAAGCTCAACTTCTGGCCCTTTGTATACTGGTCTGCCCGTCAAATCTGTATTGTAACCAAGAGCACCGAGTGCATTTGCCGCAGGTGGTATAATGCTTCGCAGTTCGGCAGGTGTACTTACCTTAATTGCATCGTAAGCCATAGTCAAGTAGTCTAGCGGAGGCATGCCGTCAGTACCATAATAGTGTTTATCCATAGCGGCAGTAGCAACAGCATCCATTAGACCAAAGTACGGATTGTATGCTTTCTTTATCTTAAAGTAGACTTTCCTATTTTCCCCTGACTCACTATCAACTGTTGTCATAGGTGTAGGAATAATCCAGTATCGCATACGATCTTCCCAGGGTATGTCTTGATAAAAGCCGGGATATTCTTCTTCCATCATGGCACGATGCATTGCAAGACCGAATGTTACCTGGCCCATAATAGCCATTGTCCTGCCTGCGTTCTTAATATTCTTTAACTCGCTTGTATTAGATGCCAATATCTGTGCCGCAGAGTTTGCAAATGGTATAACTGTATCGATAAACTTCATAGCATAGCCACGGCGATGATAGTTCAATCTTCTCAGCGATTCAGCCGTTGCCTCTGCTTTATTGCCAAACTTACCTGTACTCATTAACATATCGACTTCGGTCATTCTAGTAGCAATTTCCATAGAATGACCAAACTTACCAAAAAACTCTAAGAAATTATTATACGACCTTGCATAACTGTTGCTAACGCGGCCTTCAACCATGCCCTGCCTGGCACCTCGTATTAGCTCCTGATTACTAATATGTGAGATGAGTGTAGCAGTTGTGCCATTATTTTCAACATAGTCACGAAATACTTTGTCTTTGGTCCATGCTGATTTAAAATTCTGCAAGAATGGAAGAAAGCCACGTTCTTTGTTATATACCTCAAAGTCCCATAACATCTTAGGTGCAAATTTGCTCAACGCTCTGTGGTGCGTAAACGTATGCAAGATGTCAAGAGGATGAGTTGCCATTGCAAAGATTGGGTTTACGCCAACCGCAGTCAAACGTATTGCATGGGCACCTGACAGCCACCCCATCCAATGACGGCTAGACTGATCTGAGAATATATCTTGTTTTTCAAGCAAGTTGGCTATACGTCCCTCAACCCATATAGTCTTTTCTTTACCATCTTCAACAAATGTATATTGCTGATAGTTTGCCTTTTTCTTGTCTTTAGCGCCAGGCTTCTGTGTCTTAAACATATCGTTCACAGGCATCTTAGACGCCTCAAGCAAGAACGAGTTTTTGGCAATCTTATGCTGAAGCATAGCCATGTGGTTTTTCAGCAAATACTCTGTGTCAATAAACTGATTCTTGCCTGCAAACTCTGACAAATTCTTTATAAACTTTGCTTCCGAACTAACTAGATCAAGCTCACCACCGGTTGTACGGCGCATACCGATATTGAAAAAGTACGCATTGTCTCGTATTTCCTCAATAGTCTTCTGCGGAATATACTTAAACTGTTGCAGCCTATCCCATGTCTTTTGGCTAATTAACTTCTGATCTAGCATTTCGTCAAAGACTTTGGAAAATTCGTGCTTGACAGAATCAATACGCTTTAGGAATAGGTCTTTACCTCCTGCATAGTTCTTGACATTTTCCAGAACATAGTGCTTTATCACCTCAGCTTGCGGGGCCTCTACACCCTCCCACATCTGGCGTGCTACTTCGGGAAACGCCCCTCTTCGTTGTGCGAAGTCTGGCTCAGTCTCTAACTTGTAATATAAGTCAAACCATGCCCTGTAATCTTTGTCCCAATTATGCCATTCCATATGCTGGTCAAGCTCATCGAAACGTGCTGCCACTTTATCTTTAATAGTATAACGTAACTGATGGGCGTTTCTTACATTTAATGCATTTTCTTTTTCTAGCTTATTGTATAGTCTCCCTTCAGTAGCAACTAAACCTCTATACAAAGTATCGACAATGCCCTGCTTAGTCTCAGCTTCTGCCCAGTCAAGTGCGGCATTTCCTGCATTCTTTGTCTCTATGACTTTTTCTTTTAGCTCGGCAGTTTTGCCTGCAAAGTCATCAATAGTATTTGCCGCCTCTCTAAACTTTGTAGCACGGTGAATATACCCATATTCAGGAAACATATCATAGTCAATCAATGCACCCATGTGCGGATATGTTTTCTTGTTACCTGCCTCAAAGTTCTTAGCAGACCCTTCAATAGCCTGTCTGTGTAACTTAAACAGCCCTTCATTCCATCGTGCGGCATCTGTGTTAGGCTTAACTTTCTCTGCAAAGCCAAACAGTTCTTTAACTTCACGCTTACTAAGCTCATGCAGTTTCAAGCCTGTTTTGCCATTAAACGCCACATTGCCCTCAACATCAGTCTTAATAACTGGGTCACCAAGCATATCGTAGTTTTTGCCCTCTTCTTCAACGGCTCTTGTAAGCGTCTTTCTATGTGCCGGCTTCCGTGCTTTCCAGTCTGCATTTGTATACCAAGAATTATAGTTAGGATGATCGTTCAACCAGACTTTGTTAGTCTCATTAATCGAGTCCATTACAATCTTGGCATTCTGCAATGTCTCTTCTCTGGCAAAGCTAGGTATCAGCCGTTCGTTCGGACTGATCTTCGTGCCAGGCATCATGCTGTACTGCCCACCTGTCTGCTCTGCTACATCAGCCATTAAATGAATAAGCTGGTCATCACTGTAGCCAAACACATCTTTACCACTAGCGGCTCTTAAAAACAGCATGAAATTATCCCTTGGGCTAAGAAACTTAGGATCGAGCTGATCGACCCCAGTCTTATGCACCATGGCATCTTTATTAACCTCGTCAACATACAGTGCATTATACTTGACTGGCTGAAATTCTTTCAAATAGCTCTTAAAGTCAACGGGTCTGCCCATACGTTTTTGGGCCACAACCCACTTCGTAATGTCAACTGGCCCTGTTTTGCCATTTGAGACACCCAGTCCAAACAAGCTACCCATAATAACATTTGCCGCTATGGCGTTGTCATCTGCGCCCGATGTTGCCGCAACTCCTCCCATTGCACTGCCTGTAAGCACAGCACCGTATCGACGCTTTAGTCCGAGTGCCTGGCTAGTTCGACCAATAGTAGCCATCATTGCAGACATTGCAAGTGCATCTTTAGCAGCGCCCGCATAATCTGCCTCACGACCATCAATCTCTGCCTGCCCTGCTTCATGGGCCAAAAATGTACCAACATTGGCTGCCGTATCTCCTACTATTCGCCCAAACATTGTAGTAACTGCACCCGCTTTCTTGCCCATGCCAACTGCCAGGGCTCCATTCTTAGCCGCGGCCCCGACAATTCCGCCACCTGTAAAAGTAAGCAAAATGTCCGGAGCTAGATTACCAAGCAAATAAAATAACTGGTCTTCCCACTCTTCGCTAGTAGGTTGCATCGGTATATTTTTATACTTCTCTAACGATGCGGCAAGAAAATCTTGCTTCTTGTCAAAGGGCAAGCCTACTTTATCTGCAACATACTCGGCAACATTTTGTGCCGCAACCTGATAATCATAGCTTGATCTGACTAGCCCGAGCTTAAAGTTTTCTGGAATTTCTGCCAGATTTCTAAACAATGTACGAGCCATCTCATCGCCCGGCTGTGCCATAGTAGCTACAACTCGATCATATTGACGCTCAAAGAAGCCAGGACCTTCAACGGGCATAAGATAATGCTCCGCTTCTGTCATATTTGCTTCATTGGGCGTAAGACGCTCGCCCGTGTTCATGCTTTGCCAATAGTCGGCAAATCTATCCGCCATAATTAACACCTACAGACATTCCATGATTATTGCGTAAGATGTTATTTAGCATTTGCCAAGCCATGTCATTTCCACCAAGTAATTGATGATAATATTTATAGCGTTGCCGTACATTTTCAGGTAGTGACGTACCATTTGCACTGTTTTTTAAGTCAGCCCAATTAATTCTATACATACTTTGGTCTTTTTTAGCTGACATAAAATTAGGTCCTAGCACTTGATCACTACCTATGGCACTAGCTATATATAGTTCATGGAATTTTCTTACAGCATTTGCAAACTTTGTCACTTGATTTTTACCTGTGTCTCTATGAAGTTTTTCCATTGTAGCACGGCCACCTTGAGTTGCAAGCATTTCTCTTAAAGCTAAATTAATGCCATTAGGTGCGTCTAAATTTAACCTATTTTGCCAGTCTCCCTCTTCTTTTGCATAACTTTGGTTCAAAGAATACCATGCTTTAAGATTATACACTTCATCTTCGGTTAGCCTAACATCTACTGGTACTTGTGCGTTCATTTGCGTAATAGCATCGTCAAAGTTTGGGCTCATACCCGGAACATCTTGCCAGTTTCTATACGCTCTTCCTAGGTCAAAGTCGTCCTCTTCTTCTAGGTTACCTTGCAAAGTATTATCTGCATTTCTTGTATCTATCTGCGTAGTAGGAAGCTGATTATCCGTTTCTTCCCTTTGAGTAATGCTTGCAAGAGCTACATTGCCAGTACCTTTTCTGTATATATTGCCCAGTTTTCGCGCCTCTTTATCAGTTGGCTTAAGCAACTCGGCAACGTGATTTCCTTTTAAGCCATGCCCTTGCTTGTTGCTAACGTAGTGTGCAAACAACCTCATACTCGGCCGAATCCCGTGCTGATCTGCTATATCACCATTAAGTATTTCTCTCAGCCAGTGTGTTGCGGCTTCTTGATAATTCTGCAAAGGCTTTTCAATAGCTTTAATGCCTAACTTGGCCAATTCTGCATTAAAATCTTTATCTGTCAACGTATCGAAAACATCCTCAGAAGTAACTGCTTTCGGATTTACATCTTTAAGTTTCCGTTCTAAATGGTCAAAAGTAGCCGATACTTGAGACTCAATGTATGTATTTATCTGACTAGGGTTGCTAAAAATAAATCCGCTACTCTGCATGAACGGCTTAAAGTTTGAATATACTAAGTTAGATACCAATCTTTTCCTATTGCTAGAGGCAAAGTCTACACCCTCGTTGACCTCGCTTAGTGTATCCATTACATCTTTTCGGTCTTTATGCCCTGACTTAATTGTGTCAAAGCCCTTTACCGCAGTCTCATAGCCGACCATTGCTTTTATCTGCCCCGGTGATCTTGGGTCATATGCAGGCAACCAATTAGTACCATCTGGTCGAGTCATGCCATTTTGTGCGGCATAATAACGCTCCTGCCTTTTAGCTACATGCTGAGGAATTGATGATGCACTAGCGGCTGACACAATGCCTTCTTTTATTAGCTGGTCATACATTTCCTTACTATGCACAAATCTAGCAAGTTGACTTGCATCTACTCGACCATTTTCCATTGTTACGCCAGCGCCTTGCAATATAGCTTTTAGTTGAGCGGTTTGCTCACCCGTATCATATTTAAGCAAGCCATTAATCGACATCATACGTGCCGTTATAGTGTCTTTAATCTCTTTTAAAGCCAGCTTAGATTGTGCCCATTTTGCACGCATTGCAGGGCTTTTAGATATTAACTGCGTATTAACTTTTATTTGATCTGCCGTAGCACTTGGGGCTAAATTACCTTTATCATCATATTTCCAGTCGAGATAGCTATTCATCATAAACTCATAACCTCCGGCAGCCTCGGCATCTATCTCTCTTTGCAGTTTTTCATCTTCGAATACATCTTTACGAAGCTGGTAGTTTTTTTGACTTAACCCAAATGTTTTTTCGTGCTGCCTATCAAGCACTCTATTACGCTCTCTTTGTGCCTCAAGACCTTCTCTGGAAATCTTTTCACGGCTCTGTATGCCCATTTGCGTAATGTAAGTCTCATGGGCACGCTTTTGCGCCTCCATTACAAGTCTATTCTGTTGCTCTCTATTACGGGCAATCCCGCCAGCAACACTTTGACCTACACTTATAATAGACTCTCTAAGAGCCTTTATACTAGGATCTTCGCCGTATTCTACTATTGTTGCCATAATAAGTTATCGTTATTAGTCCATTTCTCCTGAATAACCGGAGCTTCTCATATAGTTATAAAGAGAGGGGCTAAATGCCTGACCAGTTCTTAGCTGATCTGTTACATATTGTTGCCTAGCTGCAAAAGCATTATCCCAATTTTGTCGTGCTAATAATGCCTCATTACGGGCTAAATTCTGCTGTTGGGCGCCACCCATACGCCATCGGTCAAACCATCCTTCGTTAGGATCATCTTGATACCAAGCATAGTCACCCGAGGCCATAGGTCTCTCACCTAGTTGAGCGGCATTTGCAGGTCCTCCACCTGGAGCTTGCATTGCACCATATATTCCCGCACCCATCTGTGCTAAGCCTTGCCCCTGAAAGGATCCGTCACCTGTATACTCTTGCGAAAGTCCTCCGGCTACTGCTCCGCCTAGCTGTGCGCCCATTTGTGCTCCGGCTGGACCACCCATCATACCACCAGCTATAGTAGCTCCTGCACTAATCAAGCCAGGCAATAAGCCTGCACTTCCCGGCTTCTTATGCACAATGTTTTCTACTGTATTCCGGGAACTTAAATCACCAAGTGACTTAAGCCTATCCAACCTATATTGATTACGTTGTTGGGCAGTTTGTTGATTGAACAAATTTTGCGCCTGTGCTTCTTGGAACGATAGGCCTGCTTGTTGTAAGCCATAACCTGCACCATACTGTTTACTTTGCTCCGCAATTCCTCGACGTGCGGCAAGATCTTGCTGTGTCAATCCTAAACCCTGCACCTCAAGTTGGCCCATTTGACCCGCTGCCTGCGCTCTCTGCTGTTGCATAGTCATGCCAAGTTGGCCCGCCGCTTGTGCTCCTTGAATGCCGAGTTGCATCCGTTGCAGATTGCTTTCTTCTACGGCACGAGCCGCGGCTTCACCAACTGTTCTGGCATAATCTTGGCCCATATGAGTCTTTGCTAACTCACGGGCACTTCCATACAATGCACCTGTTCCAGCACGTCCTCGCACATCTGCAATCTCTGCCTGTCCTAGTGCTTTAGTAGCCTCCCGAACTGTCTGATTCAAACGTGCTTGGTAAGGCATAGTAGCTTCCGACGCAACATTTCGCAAAGCGGCAATATCTGGCCTAACCTGCATAGCAGACTGTGCCTGTTGATTGCGTAACTGTTCAACACCTTGTATAGACAATCTACGCTCGTCTTGTAGTTTGCCTAATGACCTAACATCTGTAGCTCGATAGGCATCAAGATCATCTGCTGATTTGCCTGGCCCCTGGTAAGCTCCTGGATCAGTATAAGTAGTCTGACCTAATCCTGTAATAGCTTTTCCAAGACCCGCTTTTTGCTCCTTACTTATTAAATCATGCTGTTTAGTCGTGCTTGAACCTTTCTTAGCACCGAAAGCCTTCATTACAGTATCTATAATATGTGGCCTAACTCTACTTTCTTTATCTAGTATTGCCTGTTCAGGGCTAACTAATTCAAATCCTTCAAATTCTATCATACGATGTTCGATCTGCGAAGTGTCACCATGAAAACTCGGGTATATAGTTAAAACCAAACCAACCTAACTGAAAATTTGTACCTCCCCCTTTTAGTCTATAACGTATACGCTTAGCGGTTCGGTTTAAATAAACACGCTCCGATTCTATGTTATCTCTTGGATCTAGCGCCCGCACTCTAGTCCATTGATCGCCAAGATCAGCAGACCACCATAAAGATACGTCATCACCTGAGGCATATACATCTAAAAAGTCAACTCGTATAAAATTATTCGGTAAGTAAAAGTCCTTAGTATCAAACTGCCAATAAACTGTATAAGTATCCTCTGTTTTTCTTATTTGATTCTGATCCCAAACCTGTACAGGAGAAGGTAAAACTCGGCCATCTGCTGTTAGTAGTTTACCTTGACCCAAGAAAAATCTATGAAGTTTCTCACTAACATAAAAAGCACTTGTCCAAGGCTGATTGTATAAAGACCAATTGGCCCGTAAATCATTCCATGTTAGTGTTTCAACGGATTTTATCATGTTAAAAGTTGTAAAATAATGCGTATAGTTTCTTGCAGTCCATGCTTTATATTGCTCATGATACCGAAAACTTTTACGCACGCCCTTTACAGTCCCTTCAGGATAAAACAAGTGAAGTTCTCTGTATTCAGGGTCATAAGCTAACTGTATAAACTCTTTAAAGTTAATATTAGCAAATCTAGTAGGTACAAATAAGTCCTCTCTTATAGGATCTCCAATAGGAGTAAGTTCGGGCCCTCCATCATATTCGTATATATTTTTTGTGCCTACAACATAATGCTTACCTTCAGCTAAAACAACTCCAGCAGTGCTAATAGCCCCTTCATTAGCTATTGTAGTCTGAAAACGTGTTGAGACATCAACTGACCCAACCCAATCCCCTCGTATAATAGACCTTCTTTTATATACTATTAACAGGTTACGAAGTCGTTTTATAGCTTGTATGTTACTGTCACCTTCAAGCAAGTCATATACTTCACCGCCTGAGTCAGAACGAAAGTCTTCAAATGTACCAGCCTTACTCATCCTTAGTCGATTTGTGTAATTAACCCCAGACTCGTAAGTTTTGCCAAAACACAACTTCTCGTTAAATAGCTCAACAGTCTTGGCTCTGAAATTACTAATAGCACTAGCCGCATTAGTATATGGGCTTATTCGTATATTAGTCAAATCTATTTCACGAACAGCTACGCCATTACTACTCTTCATAAAAAGCAAAGGCGCATCTATATTATTTGTATAGACAACAGTACCTGGCACAATAGCAGTTACGGGGCTGCCATTACTAGGATTTATCTCAGCAGACCATGAAGGTACAAAAACATAATCTGGAATATAGTCAAGGTCACCCGAAAGTGAAACTGCTTTTACAACACGAGCACCTTTTAAAACTCTTCCAGGTAAATCTTCAGCCAAAGTAAATGTTGTACTGCTTATATTTGCAATGGTAGTTCTAAACTCAATAGTTTGGTCAGTTCTCTCTATCTTAGGATTTGTAGCTGTTGTATTGGCAAATCCCGAACTATTCAAGTCTGTCGTAATAGTTGTACGCACATTATCGGCATCATAACTAGAAGTCAGTATCGTCTGAGTAACATTATAAGTAGACAGTGCATAGCCTGTAACGTTGACAATATTGCCTACTACATACGGTATTTCACCTGTTAAAACATATGTAGTAGTTGCGCCTTTAGTTGTTGAATAGATTACTTTTTGGCTGGACAATTTATAACGTACTCCGATATGGTCACCCTGAGAAAAACCTGTTGCAGATGTTACAACTATATCTTTTTGTGCCGAAGCGGCATCCGCACTAGCAGACGTAACAACAACATTTGTTTTGTCCATTGCGTTAATAGCGTAATTCCACTCGCCAGAAATACGCTCGTACACAGTATCGGTTGTGACTAAAATAAGGTCAGAAGTATCATTAACGTAGTCAACATCAATAATTGCCTGCGGCGTGCCACGAAAAGTACCTAGAAACTCTTGGTAACCTTTGTCAACAGACATAATACCGTCACGCAGAGTTACGTTTTTAGCAATAGTGGACGCACCATCTGGCATGGCATCTGAACGCATATCTTTGCGTAAGCCGTCTGTTGCGCTCTCTATGAATTTATACTGAAACCCTTCTGGGTTAGCTTGTGCCATTATGAGCTTGATACGTTTGTGATATAAACCCAGCCGCCATTTTGATAAATCTCAATACGATTGTTTGTACTATTATAAATCATTTGGCCATTAGTTGCTGTAATAGCATCTTTCTGTGCTTCAGTGTATTCAGGCAGTGTCAGCTTTTCTATCCAATTTAATAAGTCTAAAAGTCGCTGGTCGTATATTTCAACAATACGCTGTAACTCCGAATAACATTCATCCAAAGATGCAAAGTTATTTACAAATACTCGGTTTGAGTTTACTACCAGATTGCGTATCTGCATTAAATCTTAATAATGTAGTTAATGACTACGCAAGGCTGAAAATTTGTATGGCCATCAGCCGCATCTTTTATTTCAGCGCCAGCATTGTCTGCTGTTTGATTAGCGTTACCACCAGTTTCTGCGTCATGTATAGTAATGTTTGAACTAGCAAGTTGTATAGGCTGACCACCCGCTGTATAGGTGTCTGAAGCATCCATATGCCGTATGTCTGCGTAGATAGCCTCTCCGCTAGTTTGGTAAGATCCTATCAAATTATGTCTGTGCTGACCATCTCGTAGATATACCTTATGCATATGGGCAGGCACACCACTCTGACTTGATGTTAAAGTTGTCTCTTCTTCATCTGCATAATTACCTATTGTCCTAGCAGTTAGTGCATTATTAGATGTATCAAGGTTTCCTGAAGTACCCGTTTTTACTCCTGTGCCAGCCCCAACAGGTATTCGACCTTGCATATTAGGTAATCTAAACTGCAAAGAAGAGTCAGGAACCTGGCTGCCATTTGTACTACTGGTTGTCAAATCAGTATAAGTATGCCCAATAATAGCAAATAATTCTGGATAATCGGCACGTAATACCGTAGAACCATCACAATTTAGCCACCCAGCCGGTGCAGTCGCACTCGCAAACATTTTAATTTCACCTGTAATACCTGCATACATCTTACCTGCACCTGCATTAGTGCGGGCACCTGGTGTTTCAGCTTTTAGGGTTATAGTATCTGGCAAGGCACTGCTATGACTAAACGAAGTAGTCGGTGATGTGCTATTACCAAACGTAGCATTGCCCGTTGATTCAACAGTTGTAAACTTACCGCTACCCTGAGTAGTCGCACCTATATTAACTCCATCTAGTGTACCAGAGCCTCCGCTAATCTGAGGATTTTGTATAACAGGCGCGCTGAGTGTTTTATTTGATAGAGATTGAGGTTGAGTTGTAGTAACAACTTCTTTCGTAGTGCCGGCACTTGAGGCATATTTTAATATTTGATCGTCACCCCCGCTATTATTCTCCATGTAAATTTCGGACATTTTTTGGGAGCCACCATTAACTGTTGCTATACGGGTTGTTGCCGTCGATGCATACCCATTTGCATTCTCATTAATAGTAACACGCCTATGATAACCAGTATCGTTACTGGCTTGCATAGCATTGGGGTCACTTCCACTGTTAACACCAAGATAGTGATCACGGGCAAGGCGCTCCGCAATCATTTTCTTAGACTCTCTTATCCTTTGGGCACCTTCTTGTACGTCATCAGTATCCCCAGGACTTGTATCATTCCATGTAATCGTATTAGCCATTTGTTATACTCCGCACAAAAGGATCGGTCCAATATGATGTATTAGTCGCAGGTTTCATTGAATCGACACTCTGATATAAATCAGGTTTAGTAGTTTGGGCATCTATGACCTCTTTAATCATTGACTTAAACATTGCCCAATAAGCATTACCACGCTCAATATTATTCAAGTGATATAATGTCCAACAAATTGTTAGAGTTATCAATAGGTCATCTTTTTGTGCCAACTCTGACTTGCTTTCGTCTGTTGTCAGATCCGAAGGCCATGTACTACGTCTTAGCTTTGCAGTATATGCCTTGTCAGGTGGCGGGTAAAGTTCGATTGTCGAAGAAAATATACAATAATGGGCAGGCCTTTCAGTTCCCGCCGTTGGTATATCAACAAAATACTCATTCTTCCATGTAGGTCTGTCTACAGCCTTAACAGTATAGTAGTCTGAGCCATCTATAACTGTAAGACCATAGACATCCCGGGTTTTAGCAGGCAGAGAGACTGACGAATC
>CAYFGZ010000049.1:14072-25081 GCA_964342575.1 uncultured Nisaea sp.
TAACTGTAAGACCATAGACATCCCGGGTTTTAGCAGGCAGAGAGACTGACGAATCAGTCAATGCAGTCCCAGTATAGGGAATTGTAAGGTCCGTAAGTGCAATCATTTCCTCGAAATCGAAGAAACGTGCTATACGCATTTGGCAAGTATTGACTAAAGAGTCAAGATGCTCATCCAAATCCTCACGATTACCTAACGCAAGGCGTACCTGATCCCGCAATTGTGCTAACGTCAAGTCTCCCATAGTTTCCTACATTACGCAGTGCAACCAAACCATTTTTTCACTAGCATCCGATGCAGTCGCACAAGGTGCGATAATATCGTTTGTAGTGGCAACAGTAAGCATTCCGTCTGTTGTATGAGGTATGCAACCTGCTCCGTCAGCCCCACTATTAATACCTTGGTTGACAGTAGCTGGCCCACGAACCTGCAACCAGCAGAATTGCCCATCAGCAGGCGCGGAAACAAACATTCCCGCAGCTACTTTATTGGTATCTCCATCACTAACATCAGAAGTCACAGTGTCCTGAGTAGTAGCTTTGAAAACTGCAATATTGCCAGATACGGCTGCAATGTTATCTGCACCGTTATCAAACTTATAATAACGATAGACCTTCATTCCATGGAATCGGGTCGAACCAATGACCTCCTTCTGTGTAGTATGAACGTCGGTAACAGCACCCGACCATACGACTTTTTGTCCCTTGTCGTCTAGGGTCATCGTGTTAGCCATAATTTACTCCTTATCGAGTATTAGTAAAGACGCCGTGGATAACAGCACTTGAACGCCTGCTACATGCAATCATATTCATTGCAGTAACAATCTGTGCCGCTCTCTTAAGCTGATTAGGTACCGGCTTCCACTCGGTCATGTCAAAGTACATGCCTGGATCATAGTATGCATAAATATGATCGGTGTCAATCATATAAATCTTAGATCCTACGCAGGATGCATTGAAAACCAAGTTTGAGCTTGAAGTCGTAGTATCCTGAGGACAATTGTCCGATGGAAGGATAGGCAGACCTTCAAACGTCAAAGTTTGAAAGCTAAGATCACCGACTTTCTGTGTAATAATACGCAGATGATCGTCAATCGAGGCATTATACGCCCGATAGATGTTATAGTCGGTAAGAATGATGTCAGGTCGCTCGTTGCCAAGTGACTTAGAACATGCATCCTTTGTTTGACGCATTGCAACAATACCTTTGTCAGGCCCTGAATCGTGCGCCGCACCAAACACATTAGCCCCGGCTGTAGACTGCGTATCACTATTTCCAAAGGCCGCATCTGTGGCATAGTTCAACGTCTGATTTCTCCACCAGCTATATGTATTCTGTGCAATTTTACCAACATTTGCCGCAGCAGTAGGATCATCGGCAATTAAATGCTGAAGACCTTCCATCTGCTTGCTGTTGGAATCTGCTCCGCCAAACAGTCGTGCTTCAATCTCTTTAACTAAAGAGTTCTGGGCAACTTCCATTTTGTGCTTCAGCAGATTAATGATCTGCATTTTGCCACGGTTCTTTTGCTCTTCAATTTGTGAGCGTGCAACCGAAGCAACAAGATAACGCCAGTCGTATTCAGCGGTTGTCAACGGATCAATATCATTGATATTCACCGCATCCTGATCGCTAATCCAACTAACAGTATCGTTTTCTGCATAAGAGACCGGAGTCTCGATGTATTTCCCACCTTGGTAGGGCTGAAGCTTGCCTTTAGATTTCAAATAGGCGAAGAAAACCACCTCGTTGAAAACCTGATCAGCAACCCTCTGTTTCATGTGGCGCCATGTACTGACAGCCAAGCTGTCTAACGCCTCCGTCCTTGATCGAACAGCTGCCATAATAATTTCCTATATTAGGATTATTGGTTAGGCGTCTCGACTACCGAGATACCTGATTCATCAAACAAGTTAGTTAAGCCTTGGTCAGATATTTCCTCTTTAAATGCCTTGTCTAAGGCATTATCAAAGTCAAGATCCTGAGCCGTGGCTTGTTCACCTATCATTCGACTTGTAGGCAAAAGCCCACCAGCGAGATTTGGTTGTGCAGGAGTATTATCCTTTTGCACTTGGGCTACCGTATCGGGATTGTTAGCTCGGGCAATTTGATAGGCATCTTCCATCGAAATGTTGTAGCCATTCTGTGCCCGTTCTTCTATGACATTAGCAATTTCGTTAGCCAGCGGCTGAAAATCCGGGTATCTCTGTGCCATGCTATTAATTTCACTATTCACATTGTTATTTTGCATGAACTGTTGAGTTGCCGCTAGATCATTGCTAACTGGCTCCATTGCCGCCCCTACTGCATTCTGTATGGCTTGTCCAAGACGGTTTTCTAAATGATTAACAAGCTGAAAATTAGTCATACTTTCCAACTCTTCCTCAGAGGCGTCTGGAATGCTATTGTCAATAGGTTCTTGATACTGCATAGACTCGGCTATGTTATCATACTTTTCATTCGAGGCAGATAATTGCTCAGAAAGTGCCGCAATCTGCTGGCCTTGCTGATGTACTAACTGCATTAACTGATCCATACTAGGACTTTGCTGTTGTTCCTGTTCTTCGGACATTTTGTTCCTTTTCTATCGGTTGACGATGATACCGTTGTTTATGTATTTCCTTGCGTAGCTTTCTTGCTATATGCTCAGATTTACCACTTCCAATCAAATAGGCGTTCTCGCACTTAATGTCGAGTTTAAAGCCCCCACCTGTAGGCTTATACTTAATTACTATCGTTGCTTCATCCATAATACTCACTCGTGACTTCTACGGGATTAGGATTTTTCTCATTCGCATATTTAATCGCATCGAGCAACTGCCGTTTAGACGAACATCGTACGCCCTCACGACTACCTGACTCAATTTGATAATTATCTTCACGAAAGAGAACGGGCTTCTGAGATTTGCGCCATACTATCGTTGTTGATCCTTGACATGCCTCACACTCAACGTGCTCCCGCATCTCATAATCAACCGCAGTCTCAAAAGAATGACCACAATCGTTGCAGTCAAAATCATAAATCGGCATTAACTCTGCTCCTTTAATTTTTGTTGTTGTGATTTGCCTGGATCAGCTTTCACTTCTTGAGGCTCAGTTATATACCTGTATGCTCGACCCCAAACATCCTGCCTATCACGCATTGGCTGAAGAGGCTCGGCCCCTGCCTGCTGACGCAACATGTCTGCGGATTCGAACTGACCAATAAAATCAAACACTAAATTTATGTCAATATGTTCTGGAATATCTTCTGGAAAAACGCCATTTTTTCTGTAATAATTCGCAATATCTGGCTCTTGTATTCCAGTTTGCGTAGGTGCTGCCAACTCTCCTAAGGCAAAACCAATAGGCCCAAATGCAAATCTGCCTAAGCCTTTCGCACTTGACTTGCCAACTGATTTCGCAAAACTTTCACCTGCCTTGCTAACTGCTCGATCTTTGGCATCTTTACTAGCACTTCGTATTAACGATTTGTCTGCCTCTTTTTTGTACTTTGTAGCCTGTCTATTAGCAAATTTTCTGGCACCTTCTCGTAGTTTATTTCGAGAGGCGTCGCCAGTTTTACTAAAATTTTCAAGCCGCTGAACTATCTGCTGGGCAGTTAAACGCTTGCCTTCTTGCTTGTAATATTCAGCTAGTCTTTTAGCCGTATCAAACTTTAATCGGTCTAAATCCGCAGATGCAACATTAGCCAAATTGCCCCCTATTTAAAGAGTTCTGTATTTCTTGATTAGCCATCATTATAGCTTGATGTTGTTGCTCTGCTTGCATTTGTGCCAAGAGTTCTTGATCTCGGCGGTTAGCTATCTCTTGTATAGCTTTTAAATTCTCTTCCTCAAGATGCTTTTTCAACTGACCAGATTTCATGCCTACAGAATGTAACTCTTTCGCAGACTCGACGCCATTCATTACATAGCTTTGTATCTCTTCATCAGGCGTGCCAATCTCTCGCAAGGCTTTTATATAGTCATGCGTAGATTCAACGACTGTGCTACGAATAGCCTCTGGCACAGACTCAATCGATCTGCCTAACATGCCAGAGGTTTGACGTGCCTCTTGTAATGACTGCGGACTAGCCATTCTTCTTAGCAGTTTTCTTCGCTACTAGTTTTTTAGCCTCAACTTTCTTAGCCTCAGCTTTTGGCTTTTCCTCTTTAACAATCGGTGCTACTGGATCGGGATCTGGCTCCGGCTCCGGACCTACCACATTTAAATGTTTTTTCCGGAAATTGTGCAGATTTGATCTGGCACCTTCTTTTCTACCATTTCTAAAATATCCTTTTTCTCTATGCATAGCCTGGTTGTCCTTCAAATTGTTGTGCGAATTGACCCATTTCTAATGGATTTTGTTGTGAACCGGGTGCCCCATCTTGGGGTTGAAGCATATCGTCAAACTGAACGCCAATCATATTGTCTAAAACGTACTTTGTTAATTTGCTGGCATCGACTAGCGGATTATTCTGCAAAAGCTGATACATGCGGATAGCACGTTCTTCTCTCACTGCCCGTGTCTCTGCTACCGATTGGTCAGGGTCTATCTTTATAAAAAACTTATAGCCTGCTAATTCCTGCCCAACAAAACGTACCCATACAGGTAGTTGATCTGGGCCAATAACTTGAACAACTTGCTCATCTGTCCAATGCTTGTAGATAACCTCATGCATCAGCCGAACCATGCTAACGTGTGCGTCCGCAATTACATCACGGCGTTCGTCTTCTCGTATACTTGCCGCATCACGGATGGCTTGCACTTCTGTCGCAGTACGGTCGGCTGAGCCTTCGCCGAAAGACCCTGCCTCATTTCGGCTAAGACCCATTATTTCTCTAATATCAGTCATAATCCGATCCTCGGCCTTTAGCAGACTATCTGGAATCGGTGCTACTTCAATATTCTGTATGCCATTAACATCCAATACTCTAACGAGCCCGGGCCCGTCTTCGTCTAATAGCTTGGCAACCTCGTCTTCGCTGATAGCTGTTGCAGTGGCTATGAATTTGACGATAGACAGGCGCCGGTGCCTCATCATTTGGGTTTTAATTTCGTTTATTTCACGCTGAAAAGGCTCTAATATCTTAATGTCTGGCACACCCCAGAAACATGCATTATCAGGGTTAAAGACAATCGGGAAATATGGCAATCCGTTAGAAACCTGCAACTCGTCGTCACCGTAATACAGAACTTTATCTGTAATTGTCGGCGCTATAATAAAAACCTTCTGCGTGCGTTTATCCCTAATTTCCCAGAGATCAATACTTTCTCGTGGATTGTGTGTAAGGCTTTCTGCAAAAGGGTGATAGTAATTCTTTTTCTTGTATGCTTGGTCTTGCACCTCTTTTCTGTGTGATAGCCGACTGTCATTAACTATATCATCTGTGTAGCGAGAAATTTTTTCTGCGGTAAAGAAAGCGTTCTCAAACCTATCGCATCCCCAAGGCACAACAAAGTTTGCAGTATCGACTGTACGATACCAGGGCATGTTATCCATGATGCCTTGCGAAAACTCAACTTTGTCACCTCCTTTCGTTAAAGGTGCAAATGTACCTTCATCATCTGGTGTCGGTGTATGCTGTGCCCCAAATCCAAACTTACCTATTCCAGTACCGCTAAAAAAGGCATTCTGCACCTGCTTCTTACTTTCATTCTTAACACCCATGTGTGTCATCATCTGGTTGCTAACTCGCTCCATAACTTTAGCAACTGCTGCTGCCTCTGGGCCAGGCTTCTTGGGTGTTATGCTTATGCCAGGATTTCTAAAGTAGATACGTGGCGTCATCATCCTCAACATCATGAAGATAACATTCTTAGGCAGAATACCGGGATTATAATCTCCACGGTAAAATGCCTGCCACATTGTCCACTTTTCTTCAGAGGCCCAATGCTCCCTAAATTTAACGCCTGCGTTTACTTGGTCTTCCCACCAACCGACGTCTGGGCGGCCTCTTTCGTATCCTTCCATATATTTTCTATTTCAGTGAACTTACCATAGTCTTTCGACTTATAAGTATTTACAAGATCCTCTCGGTATACCGCATCTTCTAGTCTAAGATTTCGAAGAGTTCGGGCTGCTCTTGAAAAAGCACCTTTAGTTGATTCTCCTCGAGCTGTAACTTTAAATATAGGTCCAAATCGTTGTGTGGCATAGTATCGCTCGTTTTTATACTTAACGTTGACCAATCCACAATGTTTGATGTTGGCCTCAAATAGTCCATGTATTTGGTCGTCTCTTGTTGTTGGCCATCCAATTCGTTGGACTCTAAGTGATACATATATTTCGTCTATTAAATTTAAGTCAGAACGTACACCGCCTGCAACTTCCATTAATATGTCAAGCGGATCCTGCTGAAAACCCTGCAAGATAGCCTCGGTGTTATCAAACGTAAAGCCTGCGTGTATGTCACACACTCTTCGATCATCGAATCCTACCCTTACTGGTCCTCTATACTTACTCTTGTCAAACAGTGGTTTGAGATTTTTCAGTCCCTCAAAGATAGTTTGCGGTAACGCTTCCACTGGTTTACACACAGTTGCCATAGGACCAAGCTCAGGGCCCATAGACTCTGAAATAAGATTCCAGTGATAAGTAACATAGAGGAACGGCGTGCACCATTTTCGTCCGTTCCACCAGCCTTCGACGTAGTAACTCGGTCTATTATCTGACAGCTCCAGGCCCGTAAGGCCAAGTATTGCTTTCTTGTTAGCCGGCTTAGTCGATGCCAAGGTAAAGAAGCGTGATAAGCCCATAATCTGAGTAGGCGCTTTCTCGAATCTTGTTTCACGATAGCCAAAATACGGATCATCTGCTATTACTAAATCACTCTGATTGACAAATGGCTTCCAAGATGCAACACGCTGATAAATGCCCTCGCCCGTACCATTTTGTTCATTATATATAAACGCACGAACAGTATGCCCTTCTTGTGCCAATCGACTGGCAAGTGAAAGACCCTGCCCCGTACTTAAAAATAATACTTCCATTACCTCGACGATTTAAAAGCACGACTTGGTGTAGAGTAGCCCATAGAACGCAATTTTTTTATAATACCTGCTTGATTTTTTCTGATACCTGACAGTCCCTCAAATGGCTCCATATCAGGACCGCCTCTATACCCTTGTCGCAACGATCTTTTTGTGTTTGTGGTGAGGGCGCCCCTTTGCTGACTTTGCAATGCCTTATTAATAAGTTTTATTCTTCTTTGGTTTATACGATATTGGTTTAGAAGCTCCTTTAGGCTAGCCCCTTTAGTTTTTACTTTTTTATCGGCATACCGCCTTGTTTGCCCTTGGGCGCCTTTTTTACTTACTCCTGCAATTGCCTCACCAACATCTGCGGCAGCACCTTTTCCTACTCTTCCTAATTGTCTTAAAACCCAGCTCATGCATATCCTATTAATCCAGAGGTTGCGGGATACTGATCCTGATAATGATCTTTCAAGATAGCTTTCATTGTAAATTCAGCCGTGGGGTTTATAACCTTAGGCTCAAGTTTTCCTTGATACGCAAGATATTCCTGCACTGCAATTAAACACTCATTTGCCATACCAAGTGCAATCACACTATCGTCGTGTGCGCCAGGCGTAGCTTCTAATCTACTAGACAAATCACTAACAGGCTTTTCAATAAATGAGTTAAGTTCGCCTTGCAGATATGTACTCACAATGGTTAAACCTTCTGACAACGATTTACGCAAATTGCCCATAAGTATTAACTTAGTCGTGCGTGTTGTCTGCGTGCCAATGTTATATACATTACCTGTAAGCCCTGACTTGTTAAATAGTAAATCTCTTGGATATGCTTTTATTAGCTCAGTTGCAGTTACGCCACCATGATTGTTTGTCTCAAGATTAATATGGGCGTTATTGAACAGTTTAGCTATCCACGTAATTATAGATGCAAATGCATCCGGGCTAGTAAAATTATCAATGTATTCCGCAACCTGGCTATTGGTCTCCAAACACAATACTTCCACAACAGAATAGTCACCGCCAACACCTCCACTAATATCAACGCCAAGGACATAATGATTGCCCGGAACAGGGTGCTGAATATCATAGCTAAGGTAATGAGAATCGTTATGGGTTTTCCAGCGTGTGCCGATGTCCACGAATGGGACCCGATGGAAAAACGACTGTCCTCTTGACTGAAAGCACTCATCCAGTGTTAGCGGATATTCTTGTTTAAAAAGCCGTAGATCACCGTCCATTTCGTCAATTTTACCTCGACGCCATGCAAGCTGACCTGCGGATAAGTTGTGTTGAGCAAGTGTTTCAGGCTCATCATATTCAAAATCAAGTGCCTTATATACATCTTCTGTCTGCTGGGTATTTAGCTCTTTAGTGTATTCTGGAAAATCTTTCCAATTAAGAAAGTGCAGTGTATATTCTGAACGTGGATTAAGTGCTGTAAGGCATCTTCTGTGATACCATGTTTGCGCGCCATTTCCTGTAGATTCAAATACAACTAACGAATTTTCCGCCGGCACACTTTGCAATAAGCCAGCTGTCATTGTTTTTGGGTCCGGCCAGTATGCTACTTCCGAACATAGTAGTCTATTAATAGTTCCTGAACGGCCTGATTTTGTATTGCCTGCTGTCTCGACGTAGAAAGTTGCTCCTGTGGCAACGAATCTGATTTCTCGCTTTGTGCTGGAGATAATCTCAATTGGTTCTCCAATGAAGTTGTCGAGGTAGAAGTGAACACGCTGAAAAAGCCTTTCTGTCGAGTCGGCATCATGTGCGATAACAACACATCGTAAGTTTTCGTAAGCCAGGCAATCCAGGAAAAAACACGCCAAGAAAAGACTGGTAATTCCTTGCTGTCTTGCTTTGGGTACAATGTCTCTACCACTTAGCCTCGCTAATACTCTTTGCTGTGCGTTATTTAGTTCAAACGGAACTTTTTTACCTGACTTGTCACTAATATGTAAGAAACGCTCAATGGCTTCTTTGTGCTTAGGTCCATAGTCAGGCTCTAGCCATGACATTAACTTTTATACCAGACTTTGTTAAACATGAAGTTTTTACCACCTGCGGCAGCTTTTGCAGCACGCCAATCAGTAGCGGCCCGAGATCCCTTTTTATATATATGGTAGCCAGATTTGCTGAACCTTGCAATATCTTTGCTATAGTCAGGGGCACCACGTCGTCTCTGGGGAGAGCCACCACGATTACCAGCCATTCGAGGTCCTTTGATATTTGTAAACGTGTAACTGGCTGTATCAATATTTGACCCTTTTGATGTATATCCTTTCCCTTTTGTAACTGGTGACGACTTTGCATTACCAAGCTGTCTAGTTTTTATTGTAGCCGGGCCCGTAGTATACTTTTCATTTGGCCAATTGCTTAACTTTTTAAATGCCCTGTTACGAGTGTTACGATCGCCTGTTAAAACATTTGCTAACATACGCAATCTGTTCATGCCTCGTGTCCATTTACTATTAGGATTTTTTAGTCCTTTATATGAATCAGCTAATGTTATGATGCTCATCTGCTTGCCATGTTTCTTAGTTTTTTGATAGCCTCTTTCGAGGTAGGGTTTTTAATAGTACGATGTCTGCTAAACTCAGGCCCTTTTCCATAATGCCTGTTCCATATCTGGTTGCGTGCTTTTGCATGAGTATGGCTATGAGCCAGTTGATCTTTATAGGATTTATAGGCAAAGCGACGATCTGCGCCTTTCATGCCCTTTTTAGTCATGTTTTTCCAAAATCTCCGCAACATTATATGCATTACGGGATTCATCGCTTTTATGGCTGCTCCGCTCATCCGTTCATCTGTACGTTGTTGGCTTGGATCAGTATATTCTTAACCTGATCTTCGCTAGTTTGCACGGTTTTTCTACGCTGTTCCCAGCCTGATGTTTTAATCCACATGCCTGCGGCACGCAATCGTAAGTCAGGATTTTCCTCATTTTCTAAAGTCTCATTAACTACCTTAACGACTTTCGGCGCAAGCTCTTGAAACTCATCGTAATACTTTTCTAAAGCACCTTCGATAGCTTCTCGGCCCAGTCTCGAATGCACTATATTTACAACAGTAGCTTTCGTGCATCCAATCTGCCGTGCTATATCTTTATTGCGAACACCAGCAAGGTGCAAGCTAATAATTTTATAATGTAGTGGACGAAGGCGTTTAAGCTCAGATGAGCCATACGACTCAAATATAATGCTTTCTAACGCACCAGCAGGTAACTCAAACGATGCTTCGCTTGTAGCTGTCATAGCGAGCCTGGACTGCCGGAGAAATCTTTTTTGTTAGAAGTGCCCTAAGTCTGTCGATCGGTTTCATAATTTCCTTATAAATTTATCCTGTGCGTTCATTATATAAGGATGCCAAATATTGTCAACAGCTTGTGTCAGGTAATCTCAAAGATGAAACACGAGTGCTAACATCATTACCATTACAGTCAAAATGTCTGCCGCCGATGTTCGCAGAACGAACTGTGCCAAGTAGCAAACACTTTAGGTTGACTTAGTGTGTGAGGGGGTCAAAAACGCACGGGGAAGCAAAAAGGGGGGATTGCTATCCACAGAAAAAGTTAGCCTATACTAATAAATATCCTTAGCATTGACTAGGCAAACTGATTAGCATCCACCATGCCCGGCATTAGTTTGTGCTAACGTATCCGTTAAGTTATAGCTAACATTCCGAACGTCTTGCCCATGGCTGCGGAGTCTTATATAAGACATAAGACATAAGAATCCTGCAGGCTGCGGATACAGCATCCAATAGGCTAGCTTACAACTGATATATAAGATCTAAGATGTTTTTAAAGTTTTCTGTAGGATGCCGATAAGATAGTATAGACATTATATGAATAACTTAAACAAACAACATGCCTATGATATGATCTTAAAACTTAACACATGTGGTTTTGTCGTATGTGTTAAGCATTCAGACCTAGCGAAGTATAGAGCAGTAAAAAAAAACTGCACGCTCCCTGCTATCTGAATTCTGAACACATGCGACACTGCGACATGTGGCGAGTCCATCTTGTTGACAGTCTGCGATAC